>NZ_JAWRVK010000043.1:0-38190 GCF_036663575.1 Halalkalibacter flavus | reverse complement strand
ATGGACGTCGCTCTTTCAACTGGAAAAGATCCATGGAAGGAAATTGTTGAGAAAGAAGAATTACAACAAGAATTCAAGAAGAAGCAAGTAGAAGTGCTTTCTTAATCGGAGGGGGAGACTTATATGAGTAAAGTTGATAGTGGAAAGAAGATTCATGTAGCGAATGTTTCAGATTTATCAGTAGGAATCGGTCAAAGAGTGAACGTATTGGGAGAAGAAATTGCTTTGTTCAAACAAAAAGATGGAACGATTCGTGCGATTCAAAATAGCTGTCCTCACAAAGGAGGACCGCTATCTGAAGGGATCGTTAGTGGAGAGCATGTCTTTTGTCCCCTTCATGATTGGAAGATCAGCATGAAAGATGGGAAAGTTCAGGCGCCAGATGTAGGCTGTGTGAAGAAGTATGATGTTGAAGTAGTAGATGAAGCGATTTATGTGATAATGGATTAAGAGTAATATAGTAAGAAGACGAAAATCATTTTGGATTTTCGTCTTCTTTTTTGTAGTAAGAGCGCTCAGTATCTCTATATTTATATCAGCCTATACCTTCTTTGACAAAAAAAGGACAATTATATATACGTCTTTAATTTTGGCAACAATTCAATTGACAAAAGGACCTTTACTATAGATGGAATCTCCTCTGTAACCGCTTTATCATAAGGGTATAGGAAAGAGCAAAGCAAAAGCAGCTTTCCGAAAGGAGATAGAAAGATGGATTCACAAAAAAATAATTCAAATTTCAAAGTGAAAATTCAACGCTTTGGTAGTTTTTTAAGTGGCATGATTATGCCGAATATTGGAGCTTTTATCGCATGGGGACTTATTACCGCATTATTTATTCCTACTGGCTGGTTACCAAATGAGAGTTTAGCTGAGCTAGTTGGTCCAATGATCACTTACTTACTACCTCTATTAATTGGTTTTACTGGTGGTCGAATGGTTTATGACCTGCGAGGAGGGGTAGTTGGTGCTACTGCAACAATGGGGGTAATTGTTGGTGCAGATATCCCAATGTTCCTTGGAGCAATGGTTATGGGGCCACTTGGAGGTTGGCTTATTAAGCAAGTTGATAAGTATTTTGAGAATAAGGTTAAGTCTGGCTTTGAAATGTTAGTGAATAACTTCTCTGCAGGTATTATTGGAGGAGCGTTAACAATTATTGCATATGTTGGGGTTGGCCCAATCGTTTATACGTTAAACCAAACGTTAGCATCTGGAGTGAATTTCTTAGTAACAAACAACTTATTGCCACTTGCAAGTATTTTAATTGAACCGGCAAAAGTATTATTCTTAAATAACGCAATAAACCATGGAATCTTAGGTCCTATTGGAATTGAGCAAGCAGCGCGAGAGGGAATGTCGATCTTATTCCTATTAGAGGCAAACCCTGGACCGGGTCTTGGGATTTTACTTGCTTTTATGTTGTTTGGTAAAGGAATGGCAAAGCAATCTGCACCTGGTGCGGCAATCATTCATTTCTTTGGTGGGATTCATGAAATTTACTTCCCGTACATCCTAATGAAACCTGCACTAATTATCGCTGCCATCGCAGGTGGTGCTACAGGAGTATTCACACTATTGTTATTTAATGGTGGACTTGTTGCTGCACCATCGCCAGGTAGTATTATTGCGGTGTTAGCTATGACACCAAGAGGTGGATATTTCGCTGTTATTGCTGGTGTTATTGCTGCTACTGCTGTATCGTTTATTATCGCTTCGATTATCCTTAAGAGTTCAAAATTAACGGGTGAAGAAGATTTAGCAAAAGCGACAGAGAAAACTTCTGCATTAAAAGGGAAAGAAAGCAGAGCTTCTGTTTTAGTGAACAAAGATGAAACAGAAGACGTAAAAGCAGCAGATAACAATGAAATTGTGAAAGAAAATGTAAACAAGATTATTTTTGCGTGTGATGCAGGTATGGGTTCTAGTGCCATGGGGGCATCGATCTTAAGAAATAAAGTGAAAAAAGCAGGTCTAGAAATCGATGTAACAAACACGGCTATTAACAATATTCCAAATGACGCAGACATCGTTATTTCACACAAGGATCTAACAGATCGCGCGAAAGCGAAATTACCAACAGCTGTTCATATTTCAGTAGAAAACTTCTTGAACAGTCCAAAGTATGATGAGCTTATTGAGAAACTGAAGTAATTCTTTCATCGAATATCTGCTTATTTTTCAGACAGAAGAGCATGCCATTTATGGTGTGCTCTTTTCAAAAGGTTGTTTTCTTAAAGAGTGATGCTGTGAAGAAACGTTTTTTTTGTAGTGAAGTGGCTGGAGCTCAGGTGGAACGAACATGAGAAGAACACGTACCCCAAAAAACAACAATGTATGCGAAAACAGCCTTTAAAAATGAGTGTACTGTAACTCAATCTTTTTAAATTATGGCAACAATAGCAAAGACGAAATTGAAATATCCTTTAATTGAATCAATAAAATAACTCATTTAAGATAAAAATGTAGTTATCTGACTTTAATTTTGTCATCAATTAGCTTTTGAGTGAGGTGAATATTATTTACATTACGGCAAGGGAAAGGCAAATTCTTGAATATCTACTTGCATCAGATCAAGAAATAACAGTAAAAGGACTTGCTGAGAAGATCGATGTCAGTGTGCGAACGGTTCACCGCGATCTTAAAGGCGTTGAAGACATTTTAAAAGAGTATGACTTACGGCTAATAAAGAAATCTGGAGTCGGTGTTCAAATCATTGGAGAGAAAGAACAGATTGAGAATGTAAAGTTATTTCTTTTTAATGTTACGCACAATGAATATACACCCGAGGAAAGGCAAACGATTATTCTGTGTACACTACTGGAATCGATCGAGCCTGTTAAGCTGCTTGCTTTAGCAAGTGACTTAAATGTCACCATTGCTACTGTTAGTAATGACTTAAACAAAGTAGAAGAGCAGTTGCAAAAGTATACGAATCTCTCGCTAATTAGAAAAAGAGGGTATGGTGTTGAGATAGCTGGTGATGAAACAGCTAAGCGAAAAGCAATGAGCAAAATTATTTCAGAAAATGTAGATGAATTTGATTTATTGTCGTTGATTAGGGAGAACATTCAAAAGAAATCTACGCAACAAACCGAGCTTATTTCTGAAAGATTATTAGGTTTAGTTGAAAAAAGGAATTTGCATATTGTTGAGAAGGTGATTGAGGAAATAAACAATGAACTACCTTACTCAATAGCTGACAGTGCCTATATGGGGTTAGTCGTACACTTAGCGTTAGCGATGGAGCGAATATTACAAGGAGAGAACATTTCAATCGATCAAAGTTATTTAGAGCAATTGCAAATTACACCTGAATTCAAGATAGCCGAGAAGATCATTGCTAAGCTAGAGGGTGTGTTCCAGACGAAAATTCCTAAAGCTGAAGTTGGTTATATAACGATGCATCTGCGTGGCGCTAAGTTAAGACACGATAAAGAATATATAATCGAAGATACGAGTCTTCAAACCGCCCTAAAAGCAAAAAGCCTTATCCACTATGTTGAGAAAAAAACAGGCGTACCTTTAGCGAATAACCATGCACTCTTACAAGGGTTAGTGGCACACTTAAGCCCAGCAATCTTTCGTATTAAGCAAAATATGGGGATTACAAATCCACTTTTAGAAAAAATAAAAAGTGACTATGCTGAGTTATTTGAAATAGTAAAAGGTGGAGTCGAAGTAGTCTTATCTGAATTAGAAGTGCCAGAAGAAGAAGTAGGTTACTTAGTTCTTCACTTCGGCTCTGTCATTTTAGGTAAGAACGAACATGACTCGTTAAGAGCGTTAATTGTTTGCTCAAGTGGAATCGGTACATCAAAAATGTTAGCAACAAGGCTGCAAAAAGAAATTCCTGAAATAAAAGAGTGTCAAAATGTTTCGATGTTTGAGCTTAACCAGATGAATGATACGAAATACGATGTGATTTTATCTACCATTCGACTTCCTGAGCTAAAACGAGATTACATTGTAGTGAATCCTATTTTAACCACTGATGAAGTAGAAAAAGTTAAATCCTATATTCATAAAAAAAAGAGAGTTGGTAAGCCATTTTCTAATAATGAGTTGGATTATCCTTCATTTACGAAAAAGGAAAATACGCTAGAACGAATGCAAGTGTTAAAGGAATATTCTGATACGATTATTTCACTTTTGCAAGGATTATCAGTTTCTATTTATAAAAATGAAATCGCTATCCCTGAATTGCTAAAGAATGCATGTACGAAACTACAGACAGAAGAAATTGTTTCTGATGTATCAGCTTTATTAGAAGATTTAGTGAGACGTGAGGCAATGGGTGGGTTAGGGATCCCAAATACAAGGTTAGCGTTGTACCATACGAGAAGCGATACTGTTGTAAAACCGTCGTTTACCGTGCATGCGATGAGCAGGCCGCAACTAGTTAGCGCGATGGATCAATCTGAAATGGAAGTTGAAACTGTGTTGTTAATGCTCTCACCTAAGGAATTATCGACTGCTTCATTAGAAGTTCTAAGCCATATAAGTGCATTAATAATTGAAAATGAATTAAGTATTTTACGCTTTGAATCGAAAGATGAGAATAAAATTTCATCCTATTTAGCAACGAAATTAGAAAACTTTTTTATAGAAAAAACAACTAAAAGGAGTATTTAATTATGTCATTACCAATCTTAGCAAAACAAAACATTTTATTAAACAAAGAGGTTGATACAAAAGAAAACGCGATTAAAATGACTGGGGAATTATTAGTTGACCTTGGGTATGTGGAACCTTCTTATATTGACAGAATGTTAGAGAGAGAAGAATTAACATCAACATATATGGGTAATTTTGTAGCTATTCCACATGGTACAGAAGAGGGAAAAGCATCGGTAAAAGAATCAGGAATTGCGATTATTCAAGTGCCAAATGGGGTAGAGTTCGGTGTAGGAAACGAAGTTAAGCTTCTAATTGGAATTGCAGGTAAGGGTGATGAGCATTTAGATATTTTATCACAAATTGCGATTGTTTGTTCAGAAGAGGAAAATGTAGAGAAAATAGTATCAGCAACGTCAACGGAGGAAATCCTCGAAATTTTTGAAGAGGTGAACTAATATGATAGCTGTACATTTTGGAGCTGGGAACATCGGTCGCGGATTTATTGGATCTTTGTTATATGATTCTGGATATGAAACGTTTTTTGTTGATGTAAATAAGGAAATCGTTGATTTAATTAATGAACGTAAAGAGTATAATGTTGTTCTTGCTGATCAATCGAAAGAAACAGTAACAATAAAAAATGTTTCAGCTATTAATAGTATGCAAGACCCAGAACTAGTCAAAGAGGCGATTGTGAAAGCTGATATCGTAACAACAGCAGTTGGGCCAAACATTTTACCGATTATTGCTAAAAGTATTCAAGATGGGTTGAGTTTGCGTTTAGAAAGCAACAAAACTCCATTAAATATCATTGCATGTGAGAATTTGATTGGTGGCAGTACCCTCTTGAAGGAACATGTTTATAAGAACTTATCAGATACTGAAAAAATGACATTTAATCAATATTTTGCATTCCCAGATGCTGCGGTTGACCGAATCGTTCCAAATCAAGTAAACGAAGATAAGCTATTAGTGATGGTTGAAAAATATTATGAATGGGTCGTTGAACAGTCAAAGATGATTGGCGATATCCCAGAAGTTGCAGGCGTTACGTATGTTGATGAGTTGAACCCTTTTATTGAAAGAAAACTTTTCACTGTAAATACAGGTCATGCTGTTGCTGCTTATTTAGGTTACCAAGCTGGTATGAAAACAATAGATCAAGCATTAGCAAATGAAGAGATTAAAGATTTACTTGAAAAAACGTTACAAGAAACAGGCCTATTGCTTTCAAAAAAACATTCATTTAACGTAGAAGAACACAACGTCTATATAGACAAAATCATTAACCGTTTTTTAAATCCAAACTTAGCTGACGATGTCACGAGAGTGGGGAGAGGTCCTTTACGTAAATTGGGACCTAATGATCGTCTCATAGGACCAGCAAAGCAATTTGTTGAAATGGTTGGCGATGATCCTGTTTATTTAGTAAAGGCTATTGCAGCAGCATTACATTATGATGTAAAAACAGATGAAGAGGCTGTTCAAATCCAAAATCTTATTAAAGAAAAAGGGTTAGAAACAGCAATAATGGAAGTTACTAAATTAGATCAAAATAGTCGTTTATTTACGTTAATTGTTAATCAATATAATCAATTAAATAAATAGTAAATTCAAAAAAGTTCAAGCCAATTTTGGTTTGAACTTTTTTTTATGTCGAATAAAGGCTTATAATTAATATAATGAAATTATCATAGAGAAAGAAGTGAAACGATGAAGACTGGATTAAATGGAAAGAAGATTGTCCTTGCAGCATCAAGAAAGACAGAAGAAATGAGTACATTAATTGAAAAGCAAAATGGAGCACCTTTAGTACGATCTCTTCAAGGGACCGTGTTCAAAGCGGACGATCAAGTAAAAGAGGATTTACAAAAGATTGTAAAAAAGCAATTTGATTGGATCATCTTCACGACTGGTATTGGTACGAACGCTCTTTTAGAGCTTGCTGATGAATTAAAACTAAAGGGCTCATTTATGAACGTTGTGAATGATGCCAAGATAGCCTCGAGAGGGTATAAGACAGTTGCAGCTCTAAAAAAAATAGGCGTTACACCGGATGTAAAGGATGATGACGGAACAATAAAAGGATTGATACAGTCATTAGAAGGAATTGACTTTAAGGGGAAACAAGTCATGGTACAGCTTCATGGTGAGAATGCTCCTGCGCTGATTAACTATTTGGAGGAATCAGGAGCAGAGGTCATGAAAGTATTGCCTTATCAGCATGTTGACCCAAACTTTGATACGGTTGAACAACTTTGCCAAGAGCTCTTTCGTTCTGAAATAGATGCCGTATGCTTTACTGCAGCCATCCAAGTTCGCTCCTTCTTTAAGTATGTAAAAGAAAAACAGTATTTAGAACAAGTGTTAGAAGCTTTTAGATCGAACGTACTTGCAGTCGCTGTTGGGAAGGTAACAACAGAGGCATTGAACGAAGAGGGCATTGATAGAGTTGTGGCACCTGAACTGGAGAGAATGGGGGCCATGATTGTTGAGATGACCCGTTATTTTGAAAGAAATTAAAAGCAAACTTTAAGAAGGGATTTCCCAAAGGTCATGAACAGATCTATTGGGAGATCCCTTTTGTCATCGTATAAAAGGTCTCGGAAATATGTAAAATATCTATGTCGCGATGTGTGTAATCTTAACTTTGTTGTTTTTTGGGGGTACGTGTTCTCCACATGCTCGCTCCATTTCACTACGAGAAAAAACGTTTCTTCACAGCAATAAGCTTTACGCAAACAGATTTTTAAAATTGCATTTTCAATATCTGATAATTATAATTATTACAAAGACTGATATATGGAATACATGTTCCGATATTCGGAACTTGGGGAGGGGAGACTTTGGTACAATTAATTAACAAGCTTGACAAAGAGGTTAAGATAACTAGGTTAAGTGAGTCCGCAGTAGTGGTTTCTTTTGGTGAGGAGATTTGTTTTGATTTGCATGAAAAAGTAAAAGCTTTAACAAATTACCTACAGGATCATTCGTTTGTCGGTCTAATAGAAACCGTTCCTTCGTTTACGAGTGTAACGATTTTTTATGATCCTATCCAAATATATAAAAGAGAAAGAAAGGTAAATCATACAAACGTTGAGTCACCATCTGATTTCGTCTGTGCTTCCCTTAAAGAAGCAATACAAAATTTAGAAAAAAAAGATAAACACAGAACTAGAATTGTTGAAATACCAGTTTGTTATGGTGGGGCTTTTGGTCCTGACCTTGACTATGTCGCAGAACATAATAATCTTTCTCCTGAGCAAGTTGTAAAGATTCACTCTAGTGGGGATTACCTTGTTTATATGGTTGGATTTGCCCCAGGTTTTCCTTATTTAGGAGGAATGTCTGGGAAAATTGCAACACCTAGAAAGAAAAAGCCACGAATAGAAATACCTCAAGGTTCTGTTGGAATAGCTGGAATGCAAACGGGAGTCTATTCACTCTCTACTCCAGGGGGTTGGCAAATTATTGGAAGGACTCCTTTGGACTTGTTTTTAAAAGATAAGACACCACCAAGTTTACTGGAATCCGGAGATGTTGTGAGATTTAAGCCAATAACAGTTGAGGAGTATGACGACTATAAGGAGGGCTCGTAATGGCTCTAAAGGTAATCAAACCAGGTCTTTTAACAACGATTCAGGATCTTGGAAGAACGGGCTTTCAAAAACATGGAGTCATTATGAGTGGAGCAATGGATCCTCTTTCCTTAAGGCTTGCTAATTTGTTAGTTGGAAATGAGGAAGGAGAAGCTGCATTAGAAATGACGTTAGCCGGTCCTTCTTTAAAATTTGAAACAGATACAATTTTCGCCATTTGCGGAGGAGATCTCTCACCAACGATCAATCAAAAGCCAGTTCCCATACATAGGCCTATCTATGTAAAGAGAGATAGTGTCCTTTCTTTTGGACCTGCAAAGGCAGGGTGTCGAGGGTACTTGGCTGTCGCTGGAGGATTTGATATTCCAAAAGTCATGGGGAGTAAAAGTACCTATCTCCGGGCTGGCATTGGTGGCTATCATGGAAGAGCTTTAGAACCGGGAGATGTTATTACATATCAGAAACAAAAGAATATATTGCCCTTCTTTGAAGAGAATGAACATAAGAATGCTACTTTTTGCACGACAGACTGGGGCATAGAACCCTACCTTTTTCATAGACCTAAACAAGTTGTAAGAATCATACCAGGTCCTCATTTCGAACAATTTACAAAAGAGAGCCGGGAAGATCTGTTTCACTGCAAGTTTAAAGTAACCCCCCAATCTGATCGAATGGGGTATAGGCTTTCGGGCCAACTATTAAGGCTGGAAGAGCAAGTGGAATTACTCTCAGAGGCAGTTACTTTTGGTACTATTCAGGTTCCCCCAGATGGGAATCCGATTATTCTCCTTGCAGATAGACAAACGATAGGAGGATATCCAAAAATAGGACAGGTGATTGACGTTGATATACCAATGATTGCTCAATTAAAACCAGGAGAACGTATAAGCTTTAAATCTGTATCGATATTTGAAGCTGAAAGGCTTTTGCTAAAAAGGGAAATGGATCTAAAAGAACTAAAAGCAGGTATATTGTTGAAACAAATGTCTACATAGGTTGTTTGTTAAAACCGAGTTCTTTTGAGATGTTATTGGCGGTTTGTTTAACTTTCTCAACAAGCTCAGTTATCCGTTCTTCCGAAAAACGTAGTTCAGGTCCTGCGACACTTAGTCCACCAATAACCTGACCACTTAAGTTGAAAATAGGAGCAGCGATGGAGATGGTATTATTTTCAAGTTCCGAGTAGCTTATAGCAAACCCGTTCATACGCGATTGCTTCAAAGTATCCATTAGAACGTCTTTATCTACAATTGTTTTTGTTCCAAATGGTTTAAGTTCTATATTATGTAGATACGCTTCTTGTTCTTTCTCATCGGTGTAAGCAAGAATAATTCGGGAACAAGCACCTGTATAAAGAGGTGATCGCCGGCCTACTTTTGTGAAAAGTCTTACAGGATGGTCTGTATCTAATTTTTCGACATAAACGGCTTCATCACCGTCTCGCATTGTTAAATTAACAGCTTCGTTTACTTCATCTCTTAGGGCTTCCATATGAGGCTTTGCAATTTTACGAAGATCGATTCGCTCAGCGACGAGGTGACCGAACTCAAGAAATAGCAAACCGAGAGAATAATAGCCGTCGCTATCTTTTGTAAGAAAGCCCATATCAGAAAGAGAACCAATCATCCGATGAGCCGAAGTCTTTGGAATTTCAGTTAGATGGACAATTTCATTTAAAGTCAGCCGTGAGTGAATCCGAAATAGGTTTAGAATGGTTAACGATTTTACAACAGTTTTGTTTTTGTTTTGCAACAGTAACACCTCATCAATGTTTAAAGACAAAATAGGAAGAACGCTATCATTTATTTTACAAAACTGGATTATCCATGTCTATGAATGGGCAAGGCAATTCTATTATAGCGAGGAAGATCAAAATGAATAATCAAAGATCACTTCAAAATGAACAAATGACACCGAAAGAAAGGTTAAGTGCCATGACCGGAGCTGCTTTTTTAATGGCAACATCAGCAATAGGTCCAGGTTTTTTAACACAAACAGCTGTTTTTACAGAACAGTTATTAGCAAGCTTTGGTTTTGTTATATTGGCATCGGTTATCTTAGATATCGGGGCACAAATTAACATTTGGAGAATCATTGCTATATCAAAAATGCGCGGTCAAGAAATAGCAAATTCCGTTCTTCCGGGTTTAGGGTATGTTGTTGCTTTTTTTATCGTCCTAGGTGGACTTGCCTTTAATATTGGAAACGTAGCTGGCGGAGGTCTTGGAGTCAATGCTCTGTTAGGACTTGATACGACAGTTGGTGCCGTTATGACAGGGGTTATTTGCATCTTTATCTTTTTATTAAAAGAAGCCAATATGGCAATGGATAAAATCGTGCGCTATTTAGGGGCCTTGATGATTTTGCTAACAGCTTATGTCATGTTTGTTAGTGCTCCACCATACACAGAAGCAGTCTTGCGGACATTTGTCCCGATAGAAGTGGACTTTTTAGCGATTATTACAATCGTTGGAGGGACAGTTGGTGGTTATATTACATTTGCTGGTGGTCATCGACTTTTAGATGCTGGAATAACAGGGCGTGAGAATTTACGCTATGTTACAAATACAGCAGTAACCGGAATTGTTGTAGCCTCTATTATGAGGGTCATTTTATTTTTAGCTATCCTCGGGGTGGTGTCAGCAGGATTTGCTTTAAATCCAGATAATCCAACGGCGTCTGTCTTTCAAATCGCAGCAGGCGAAGTGGGCTATCGAATTTTTGGTCTAGTATTATGGTTTGCTGGAATCACATCCGTGATTGGTGCAGCCTATACATCCGTATCGTTTTTAACAACTTTTCATCCGAGTATTGAAAGAAACAAAAACTATTGGACGGTAGGATTTATAGTCTTCTCTACAACCGTCTTTGCACTAATTGGGCGACCGGTTGCCTTACTCTTATTAGCTGGTGCATTTAATGGATTGATTTTGCCACTTACACTTGGGTGTATATTGTTAGCGGCTCATCGTGTAAGCATTGTAGGGGAGTATAAACATCCGGTTTGGATGACCATTTTTGGTGCGATTGTTGTTGTGTTAACTGCCTATCTTGGTGTTCGTACGCTGACGGAAATGATTCCACAACTTTTTTAATGGAGGATTTTAATGAGGAGTGTAGATTTAAATTGTGATTTAGGTGAAAGTTTTGGTGTTTATAAAATTGGTCAAGATGAAAAAATATTAGACCATGTTACCTCGGCAAATGTTGCTTGCGGGTTTCATGCTGGTGACCATAATGTGATGGCCAAAACGGTAAAAATGGCTACTGCCAAAGGAGTAAAAATTGGTGCTCATCCGGGTTTCCCAGATTTATTAGGCTTTGGCAGGCGACTAATTGAAACGAATCCAGAGGACATTTATAATTTTGTTGTTTATCAAATTAGTGCATTGAAAGGCTTTTGTGATATTGAAGGGGTTAGGATGCAGCATGTGAAACCGCACGGGGCTTTATTTAACCTAGCAGCTACTGACCGAGCAGTTGCTGAGGCTATTGCAAAGGCCGTGTATGATGTTGACCGTAATCTAGTATTATTCGGCTTATCCTGTAGTCAGCTAACAAAAGCGGGAACGAGCATTGGTTTAAGAGTGGCCAATGAAGTGTTTGCTGATAGGACGTACCAAGCAAATGGAACGTTAACACCGCGCACACACGAGCATGCCCTCATACATGACGTGCGCCAAGCAATTGACCAAGTTGTGATGATGATTAAATCTGGCACAGTTAGAGCGGTAGACAGTACGGTCGTTCCTATTCAAGCAGATACGATTTGTGTCCATGGGGACGGAGAAAAAGCTCTTGAGTTTACTCAAGAGCTGAGAAGGACGTTGCAAGTAGAAGGGATTTCGATAAGATCCATTTTATAATTGAAAGCAAATGGTGACTCCTACAAATGGTAGGGTCACTTTTTTGTTTTGGTATCCAAATTGAAAGGGAAAAGACTGAAAGAAATGGAATGGTATTATGTGTAGTGGGTTTGATTCTTACCGTAATCATACAACGAGTGTTACTAAGTATGATAGTTTATAAAGCTGATTTTCATTTGTGAAAGTGGGTGGAGACGGACATGGAAATAAAATTAGTACCTTTATCATTGGATTATGCTGAGCAATTACTAAAGTTTGAGCTGGAAAACAGACCGTTCTTTGAGGAAATGGTACCTGGAAGAGGCGATCACTATTACAAAAGAGAAAAATTTTTAACTTTTTTAACCGAATTGGTAGTGGAGCATGAGAAGGGAGAGGGACAATATTACTTGATTTTATCAGGAGATAACACAATTATAGGTCGAATCAATCTTTTTAATGTCAAAGAGGAGCCGTTTTTCTCAGCTGACATTGGATACCGCATTGGTAAAAAGTACGTAAGAAACGGACTTGCCTCTAAAAGTGTCGAAATGATTATGACATTATTAAAGGAGAAGTACGAAATTATGGAAATTAGTGCAAAGACAACAAGTCACAATCACGGATCGAAAAGAATTTTAGAGAAGAATGGTTTTTTGTTACGTGAAGTTGATATAGGTGGAGCTAATTTGAAGGACGAAGCCTATGATTTTCTTGCCTATAGCTGGAGTAATTTATAAAAGGAAAAGCTTTTTCACGGTAGCGATTTATTATATTAAAATAATGGATGATTTGGTGAGAGGGGAGGATCTCCTCTTTTTTTATTTGAAAACTTACATTAGTTAAATGGATCTGTACTCCTTTCTTGTATGAAAATCAGCAAAATCTACAATGATACGTTAGATAAATGATTATTGGAGTCGAAAAGCAAGAAATGGAATAAAAGTTTGCTAAATTTTCTGACACTTAATGTTTACAAGTTCTCGATTATTAGTGTATATTGGAAAAACAATTTAGATAATTCAAAAAAGAGAGGTGTTCTAATATTGCAAGCAATGATTGATTTTCTTAATGGCTTTTTATGGACGTATGTTGTTATCGGTGGGTTGCTAGGTGCTGGATTGTATTTCACATTCAAAATTCGTTTTATGCAGTTTCGAAGCATAAGTGAGATGTTCCGTGTTGTTACCCAAAGATCAACAGAAGTTGACGGAATGAAAAGCATTAGTCCATTTAAGTCCTTTGCCATCGGTGCGGCAACTCGTATAGGAACGGGCAACTTAGCAGGGGTGACAGTTGCGATTGCACTAGGTGGTCCAGGTGCTGTTTTTTGGATGTGGATTGTTGCCCTGCTTGGTGGTGCCACAAGTTTTATCGAGAGTACGTTAGCTCAAGTATACAAGATAAAAGATAAAGAATCTTATCGTGGAGGTCCGGCTTATTACATTGAAAAAGGTTTAGGTCAACGCTGGTTGGGAATTGTGTTTGCTATATTAATTGCTATTACATTCGGTCTTATTTTTAACTCTGTTCAAAGTAACACAATTGCCGGAGCGTTTGATAATGCGTTTGGCGTGAGTCCATGGGTAATGGGTATTGTTATGACGGTATTAGCTGGAGCAATTATTTTTGGTGGTGTACACCGTATTGCAAACTTCTCTAGTGTTATCGTTCCAATCATGGCAGTTTTATATATTGTTATTGCCTTTGTTGTTGTTGGAATGAATGCATCTCAAATTCCAGCTATTCTAGGGTTAATTGTTCGTAGTGCATTTGGTTTTGAGCAAGCACTAGGTGGAGGGATCGGTGCAGCTATTATGATGGGGGTTCGTCGTGGTCTCTTCTCAAATGAAGCTGGTATGGGTAGTGCTCCAAACGCAGCTGCAACTGCGAATGTATCACATCCTGCAAAGCAAGGTTTTGTACAAACATTAGGAGTTTATGTTGATACATTAATCGTTTGTTCAGCTACAGCGTTTATTATTTTATTAAACACAGAATATCACTTAAGTGAAGCTGAAGGTATTCAGTTGCTACAAAATTCACTTAGCTTACAAATTGGTGGCTGGGCTAGTTACTTTATTGCTGCTTCAATCTTTATGTTTGCATTTAGTTCAATCATTGGAAGCTACTACTATGGTGAAACAAATATTGAATTTATAAAAAAGAGCAAAACAGCAGTTAATGTTTACCGTTTTGCGACAATGGGATTTGTACTTTTTGGTTCGGTAGCAAGCCTTGGACTTGTATGGGATCTAGCAGACTTGTTTATGGCTTTAATGACCGTTATTAACGTAATAGCTATAGTATTATTAGGGAAAATTGCTTTCAAAGTGCTTAATGATTATGAAGAACAGCGTGCACAAGGACTTGATCCTACTTTCAGCCCTAAGAAGCTTGAGATTGAAAATACTGAAGCGTGGGATGATGAAGGTAAGTCAGACAAAATGGTTGGATAATTAAAATAAAGGATAGCTCCTTCTTTGATAGAGAGCTATCCTTTTATATGTTTTTAGAAGGGAAAAAAACAAAACAATTTTAAACTTTTACAAAAATATGGTAAAATCCATTCGGGTCTCTAAATACTTTTTGAGGAGGGGAAAAGAGATTGATTGCTGAACAAAAGGAGAATCAGTGGGTTCAACGTTTATTAAATGAAGAACAAAGAGCGAGTGGATGGTTTCGTTTAGCAGCTGGGTTTTTTGACTTTATTTTCTTATCTCTTATTCTCATTACAACTAGTACAATTACAACATTTTGGATGGTCGTACAATCGGAGGCACCTTCAGACAATATCGTATTTATCCGTAAGTATATGTGGGAAAACGAATTTCATTTGTATCTTATAAATTGGACCGTTATCTTTATTGTTTTTTTAATGATTCATGCTCTCTATGCCTTCAAAGAAAAAAGAACAATTGGAATGAGAATAGTTGATTTATATGTTTATAATGAGGACGCAGAAAAGCCAAGTGGTTTACAATTTTTTTGTCGAGAGATGTTAAAATATCTATTATTTCCTTTTTTTCTTATGTCATTTGGCAGGAAAAGACGGACGTAATATGATAAGTGGACAAAGACGTATTTGGTAAAGTGACATACAAGAAGGTCCTCTCAATAGAAATCGAATGTTTTAGTTTAGCTCTAGCTCATTGCTTTGAGGCTGTATCCAAAGGTCAAAAAGCAGACCTTTGGATAGATTTGCAATGGCACACTCGTCGCGCGCCTATTATGAGAAGACCACTCATAACAGGCTCAAAAGACTGCGACGGTTTAGCTCATTGCTTTGAGGCTGTATCCAAAGGTCAAAAAGCAGACCTTTGGATACAGCCTCTTTTATGTCCACTTCTCGCTCCAGGTTTGAATTGATTTAATGACTGGCTCAAGTGCAAGGCCTTTTTCTGTTAAGGAGTATTCAATCCGCACAGGTTTCTCTGGAAAGACGCTTCTGGTTACAATAGATTGATGTTCTAGCTCTTTCATTCGCTCAGTCAATATCCGATCACTCATATCTGGTATTTGTGCTTTTATATCTTTAAACCGTTTTGGTCCATCTAGTAGAACTCGAATGATAAGCCCAGTCCACCTTTTTCCTAATAACTCGATTGCATGCTCGTATTTGGGGCACATTTGGCTGTAATCCATTAGTATCACCTCGATGTATTTAGTTTACCATAAGGCTTTTTGTAGAGAAAATATAGTCAAAGTTCTTAAAGAGGTCAAGAGCTTGACTCATGGAAGGGCATGGGATGAAAATGCTAACTCCAACCTGACACTTTAATTTCAAATTACCTTTGTTTGATTTTCTTTATTTAGTAGTAATGACACACCCCTTCTTTGTGTATGGATAAAATATAGGGAAAATAGCTCTATTGAAGAGGTACTGAAAAAGGACGGTTTTCCTTTCAGTACCCTCTAAGGAGGGAGTTCATGTTTACTAAGATGATTGTGGCGTTGGATGGGTCTGAGCAATCCATTAGAGCAGCAGAAAAAGCAATTGACTTGGCTAAGATAAGTGGGGCGTATACGTATGTTGTCTATGTAGTTGATGGGACTACTTCAAAGGCGGATGTATTACAAACATGGAACTCCTTAGGAATTGCTGAAAAACGTAAACAGAAATTTAAAATTGTAGAAGCGAATGCAAAAAAAGAAGGCATTGATTATGAAGTGCGGATTTTGCGCGGCGAACCAGCTTCTACATTAGTTGATTTTTCAGTGGAGGTTGATGCAGATTTAATTGTCATTGGAAGTAGAGGATTGAATCAGTTTCAGCAAATGATCCTTGGTAGTGTTAGTCATAAAGTAGTGAAGAGAGCAGCTTGTCCAGTGTTAATTATTAAATAGGAAGATTAGGGATGCTATATGTATTTTGGCATTCCTTTTATTTGGCATATAAGTAAATATAAAAGGCTGTTTTCGTATATTTTGTTGTTTTTAATCATTTTTCCCTTAACAGGTCCGCTCCATTCCACTTTCGTTCTCATCGATTTTTAAATAAATAATCCTTGCGAAAAGAGCCATATAAAAAAACGGGCCTTTTTTCTGAAAATTCCGTTGACGTTTTCGTTCTCTCTGTTATATAATACAATTAAGTAAAATAAATTGTATTACTACAGGAGGCGATTTAAATGAGCAGGCAAGAAAGAGAGAACATGATCGAGTTTTTAAATAAGGTTCAAGGGTTAACGGAAAGAAAGTTAATGATGATGACGGATGAGGATATTGAACATCTATATACAAGAGCATATCTTCTTCACGAGAAAGTGTAAGTGTTTACGCCACCTTTCATTCTTTGTTCATAACAGTGTTAAGCGTATCTCGCCCAAAATGTAGTATACTAACTAGCAAGAGCAAAGCTAAAGGTGGTCTGTTATGAGAATGTCAAATAAAAAACTGTTTCTACTGATCTCAATTATTGTAATATTGTATGGAATTGGTTATTGGGTCATTGGGGATATGTTAACAAGATAGAAGAGGCTGTCTCAAACGATCTTTGAGACAGCCTCGTATTTTTTACTATAATCCTGATAATTGTGTTAAGAATGCTGTAGCTATGCCGAAATAAATGATTAAAGAGAAAATATCATTTAAAGTCGTAATAAGTGGACCAGACGCAACAGCTGGATCGACTCCAAAGCGATTTAACGTTAATGGGATGATGGTTCCTGCTAAGGTCCCAACAATTAATGTAATTAATAGAGAGGTTCCAACAACAAACCCTAGAGTTAAACTTCCAATCCAGAAGTAAGCTATTAAGAAAATAAGTACTCCACAAGTTAAGCCGATAATGATTCCGACCCGTAGCTCTCGGAAAATTAATTTAACAACTGTTTTTCGGTCGGTATCATTTGTTATAATTCCTCGAACGACAACTGCTAAAGATTGTGTTCCTGTATTACCAGTCATTCCCGCAATCATGGGCATAAAAAAGATTAAGGCTACTACTTGTTCAAGTGTTTCCTCGAAACCGCTAATAATACTCCCGGATACAAGCCCGATAAATAATAATAATACTAACCAAGGTAAGCGGCGAACAGAAGCCGTTACGGCTTTCGTATTGAAGTCGATCGCCTTCCCGGTAGCGGATAACTTTTCAATGTCTTCATTGGCCTCTTGGATGACAACGTCAATGGCATCGTCGACAGTGATAATCCCTTTTAAAACGTTGTGGTCGTCCACAACGGGTACAGCGATAAAATCATATCGTTCAATCGTCTGTGCGACTTCTTCTTGATCATCATCAACGTGAACCGAAACAACACGAGTAAACATTAAATCTTCAATAATATCGTTAATGTCAGCAATTAATAAATCGCGATAGGAAACTACGCCAACAAGTTTATCTTCATCATTAATAACATAAAGATAGTAAATGTTCTCCGAAAAGCTAGCATATTCCTTTAATTTATCTACAGCTTGTCTTACGGTTTGATCCGCGTGAATCCAAATAAACTGATTGGTCATAATTCCACCAGCTGTATCTGCTGGATAACTCATTAGTGATTGAATCGTCTTAGAATCTTCATTCTTCATAATATCTAAAAACTCTTGGATTTTATCGATAGACAGTTCATTTAACAAGTCAGCTAGATCGTCATTATCCATATGATCCATTACTTTGGACGAACGCTCAATCCCAAGTTTATGTAAAATCTCAATTTGCATTTCATACTCAAGTTCTTGTATGAGTGCGGCAATTTGAGACGGGGTTAAAAATGTTAGAAATTTATGATGGTGCTTCTCTGGCAATCCTTTGTAAAGTTGTGCAAAGTCATAGGGGTGCAACTCATCAAGCAGTTCCTGTAGGGCGCCACGCTTTGCTTCCTTCATATATTTAATCACTAATACTAATAATTGATCTTCCGTCATATTTGCAATCATCTTTTCACCTCGCTAAGTGTACTTATTAACTTTACAAAAAAAGCAGAAGTAAGTACAACTCCTTTTGAAAAAAATTTAAAAACAAGCTACTGGTTGATGGTATTTTGTCGTCTGTAACAAGTTTTTAATAATTAACAAATAAGAAACATTAATCTATCGGACATGAAATAATTACAAATCTTTAGTACGAAGAGTATGCACTGTCGCGTATGCTCTTTTTCATACTAATATAGTAGGAATAAGCGTTGACGCTTTCGAAATACATGTGATAAACTTAATTTAAATTGATATTCATTCTCAGGTTGGGCATAAATGGGGAGGTACATATGAGCTTTATTCAATTAAAACAACTTACAAAGTTGTACAAGAAAACGGAAACACCAGCTGTTGACACGATAAACTTAGATATTGAAAAAGGCGAAATTATCACACTCCTAGGTCCAAGTGGGTGTGGGAAGACAACCACTCTTCGAATGATCGCTGGTTTCGAGCAGCCGACAAGTGGTTCAATTACAATTGATCATAATGAAGTATATAGTGATAAAACGTATCTTCCTCCTGAAAAAAGAGGAATTGGTATGGTGTTTCAAGACTATGCATTGTTTCCTCATCTTACAATTGAGAAAAATGTAACGTTCGGTTTAAATAAATGGAGCAATCGAGCAAAGAAAGAAAGAGCACAAGAAGTTCTAGAATTAGTTGGTTTAGCAGAGTATGGCAAGCGTTATCCAAATGAACTTTCAGGTGGACAACAGCAACGTGTAGCTTTAGCTAGAGCCCTTGCCCCAAGACCTCATGTTGTTCTAATGGATGAACCGTTTAGTAATTTAGATGCTGGACTACGTGAACGCATGCGTTATGACGTTACCGTTATTTTACGGAAGGCGAACACAACGGCTATTATCGTTACTCACGATCAAAAAGATGCATTTGCAGTTTCCGATCGTGTTGTTGTAATGAATCAAGGTGTCATTCAACAAATTGCCTCTCCTCGTGAAATGTATCGCTGTCCTAAAAATTGCTTCGTCGCTCAATTTGTAGGAAAAACGAATTTATTAGAAGGAACACTATGTTCAGATTTAAAGCATGTTGATACGTATATCGGGCGTGTTTCCTTACCAACACAAAGTGAGAAATTACTAGAGGATGTACGTGTTTCGATACGTCCTGAAGGTTGCCGTTTAGCAGAAAATGGCCGTTACTCAGGGACAGTTGAGCGCGTTACGTATGGTGGTGAATATCAAGAGGTTGAAGTTCGCTTAGGCGACCACCATGAAGCATCTCAGCCTATGGTTGTGTATGCTCCTATCGAACAGGATATTGAAATTGGCTCAGTAGTTTCCTTTGATATTAAGGCTGAATTAGTCGCGCTTGTTGAAGCGTAAAGATAAGGGCTTTTAAAGTATACAAATACTTTAAGAGCTCTATTTTTTATTTCATATTTTCAGAAAAAACAATATTGACAATGATTATCAATTGCACTATACTACATATTGTGGGCGAGGGTGATAATGAATATCATTACACTTTACCGAAAAATACATATACATACAGGGGGAGAAGAGATGAACAAAGCTTTAAAGATTTTCTTGTTTGGAATTTTAGCAATGTCGCTTTTTGTTGTGGCAGCATGCGGAGGTACGAATGATGCAGCTGAGGAGCCGGCAGAAAACGCGGATGAAGAAACACAAGAGCAGACAGGTGAAGAAACTGAAGAAGTAGTGGAACTAGATGGACAACTTGTAGTATACTCAGCACGTAACGAAAACTTTGTACAGCCATTACTTGATAAATTTTCTGAAGAAACTGGCATTGAAGTGTTAGCATTACACGGAGCGGATCCTCTACAACTACAAGAGGAAGCGGGAAATGTTCAAGCAGATGTATTTATTTCAAATGACCTTGGAGCTTTAGAATTTTTAAATCAACAAGGATTATTGCAAGGTTTTGACCCTGAAGGTGTTGAATCTATTGACGAGCAGTACCGTGCAGATGATAATGCATGGATCGCTCTATCAGCTAGAGCACGTGGTTTCATTTATAATAAAGATATGATTACAGAAGAAGAAATGCCAAAGAGTATGGAAGACTTATTCGATGCTAAATGGGCAGATGTTGAAAATGGGTATGCAATCACTCGTGGTGGTAACAGTGGTATGATTGGACATGTATCAGCATTGCGTTATGAGTGGGGCGATGAAAAGACAGCTGAATGGATCGAAGCTATTAAAGAAAATGCAGCAGGTATCTTTGAAGGTCATGGTGATATTCGTCGTGCAGTAGGTGCGGGTGAGCACGCATTCGGATTAGTTAACAACTATTACTATCACCAACAATTAGAAGAGCCGACGGATAACAATGTAGGTTTCATTTACGCTGACCAAGGTGAAGATCAAATGGGAGCAATCGCAAACGCTGCTGGTGTAGGTCTAGTGAATGGTGGTCCAAATGAAGCAAACGCAAAAGCATTTATCGAGTGGGTATTAGAGACAGAAAACCAGCTTGCATTTGTTGGTGAGTCGTTAGAACTACCAATCAACCCAGAATTAGACCCACCTTACGAAGCTGCGATTAGCTTTAGTGAGTTAAAAGTTCAAGACATGCCTTTAAAAGAACTAGGGAACTATTTTGAGGATACAAAGGCTCTTATTGAAGATTCCGGTTTAGATTTAGAGCTTAAATAAATAAATAAATAAAGCGTTAATCTTTTTGGGAGAGGACAGCATGGATAACAATCGTGAAAATGACAACCAATTGAATAATGATCCTAGTGCTAAGGTTGGGGATGAATATACCCCAACCCTTCTCCGTTTTTTTCGGAAAACATGGTTTAATACTTGGCAGGGTAATCCGCCAGGTCCTATCCTATTGCTATTTGGACTAGTAGTAGCACTTATTATGTCCGTGCCGATTATTTATGTGGTTTGGCGCTCGCTCTTTGCGGGAGTCGATCGGTGGATGCGTCTATTAGATGGGAGAATTCCGCAGTTATTATGGAATACGTTTTCACTAACAGCTGCTGTAACAGTATGTGCGATCGCTATTGGAGTATCCTTAGCTTGGGTTGTCATCCGGACTGATTTACCAGGGAGAAAGATGTGGCAATGGGTTCTTGCTTTACCACTTGTCATTCCGCCATATGTTGGCGCTGTAACCTATATCATTGTTTTTGGACCAAGTGGTTGGGCGAGAAATTTTTGGCGAGATAGTCCTTGGTTAGTGAATACGTTCGGTGATTATCCGTTAAATATATATTCCTTTTGGGGTGTATTTTTCGTTTTAACGATGTTTACGTATCCATATGTCTTCTTGATTGCTAGTGCTTCTTTACGTAAAATGAATAGAAATTTCGAAGAAGTAGCACGTTCGCAAGGGATGAGTACAGCGAAAATATTTTGGAAAGTGAATTTACCATTCTTACGACCTGCTATTGGGGCGGGGGCCATTTTAATTTCACTTTATGTTCTTTCTGATTTCGGAGCAATCGCGATGCTTCGTTATGTCACTTTTACAGCGGCGATCTACTTTCAACGAGCTAGTTTTGATACAGCTTCAGCTTCTGTCTTAAGTTTGGTGTTAATTCTACTTACGATTATCATTCTATGGATTGAGGCAAGGACAAGAAAGAGAAATAAGTACTATCAAACAACGAACACGTTTAGAGAGCCTGACATTTTACCTCTTGGGAAGTGGAAACCACTTGCGGTCTTCTATGTGGGACTAGTATTTGTTTTGTCTATTCTGCTTCCGATCATTGTTCTTGTGTATTGGTCTATTATTGGAATTGGTATGGGGGCCTTAGATGACCGTTTCTTCGGATTTGCGTGGAACAGTATTAAGGTTTCAGGCTTTGCTGCTATTTTATGTATGTTGCTTGCAATGCCGATTATTTATTTAAAGTCCCGCTATCCTTCTTTTATCTCAAGTGGAATTGATAAATTGAGCTATGCAGGATATGCGCTGCCTGGTGTTATTGTCGGGTTAGGGATGATTTTTATCTTTAATAATCATATACCGGCTTTATACAATACGTTTTATATGATTGCACTTGCTTTTGTTGTCCGGTTCTTGCCACAAGCCATGCAGGCTGGGGAGGCTTCCTTAAGTCTTGTTTCTCCTAGAATTGATGAGGCAGCTCGCAGTTTAGGGTATCCCCCTTGGAAAGTGATGTTCAAAGTCATTCTTCCATCGATCATGCCTGGTGTGTTAGCCGGTGGTGCACTTGTATTTGTAAGTTCTATTAAAGAGCTACCGGCAACGTTAATGCTTAGACCTCCCGGATTTGACACATTAGCCGTACGAGTTTACTTTGAAGCAACGGAAGCAATCTATCATTTAGCGGCACCTGCTGCACTATTGATTATTCTTGTTTCCATTATTCCTTTACGCTATTTATTGAAGAAATATTAATATAATGTTGAAGTGCACCAAACTCTACTAAGTTTGGTGTGCTTTTTTAGTTTTTGAATATATTGTTCTTTTTTCTAAAAAGTGTTGACAATGAGAATCAATTTCAATTACTATAATGATAACAATTCTCAACACAAGGGGTGTTAGTGATGTCTTCGTTGTTAATAGTAGGGGCTGACCGGTTAGGCTCGATTCCAAAAAGGTTAGAAGAGATAGGCTTTAATGAAATTATTCATGTAAGTGGTCGAAAGGTTCAAATGGTGAAAAAAGAGATTCCTTCTCATATTGATTTGGTACTAGTGTTAACAGACTTTATCAATCACAATTTAACAGGTGTCCTAAAAAAGAAAGCGACAGAACAAGATATCCCTATCTGTTATGCGAAACGTTCATGGTGTTCTATTTATCAAGCAATTGGAAAGTGCGATTATGGCTGTGAGAATGAAAAATCTTGCCACCTTCGAAGGAATTGAAAACAACATATGAGTATAAGTAATCAAATAAATATGGTTCAGCACAGTAATCTAAACGAAGCTTTCCTGAATTGTCCTTATGAATACTACGACCATGAATTTCGAAAAGTAGCTGTTGAATATAACTGGAAACAAGCTGTCCAAAGTACAGTTAATGAAATTGTTAAAGCTTATGTTGCCACGCCTAAATTAATGAGGTCGAATGTTTACATCCTTCGGTTAATTAGTGATTATTGGGCTAGGCTAGATCGGGACATCTTTCATTCAATCCAACAGTTCCTCTCGATATCAGCTGTTGTGATTGATCACTTACTAAGTTTTTTAATCAATAATAAGAAATCTTTTCATACTTGCAATGAGTCGTTTGAACATTGTGCTATTGATTTTGTTACCACTCATGAGGTGGAACATCATCATGAAGCTATTGTTATGGAAAAAATGCTGTTAGAGGTAGATGAACCATTATTGCAAACGTATTATGAAGTAGCGAAGCGATATTATTATGAAAAAAATGGGCATTTGCCAAATCAAATTGAAGTTATTGATTTACTCAATGCTAAAAGGTATGTACATTTTCCAAAATTGAATGGTTGAAACGAACAACAAGATACATACATTAAAGAAATGCAATATGAGGGTTGTGCTAAAAGGTAAAAAGTCTTTTGGCACAACTCCTTTTTTTAGTTCGTTGCCCAGTTGAGGAGTTTTGATTGAAGGAAAAAGAAAAATACTACAAATAGGAACAAAAAGTTGCCCCTATGCATATCTTTGGTAAGGAACCAAGTGTAGGGGAGGAAGCAACATGAAGAAGTCGATTTTATTGTTTATAACAGTAATAGCGGGAATGGTTTTGGCTGCTTGTGGGGGGGCTGAAGCACAGGAAAATGACAAATTACAGGTTGTAACAAGTTTCTCGATTTTAGGCGATTTAGCAGAGCAAGTAGCAGGTGACCGTGCCAATGTTGAATACTTAGTGCCAATTGGTGAAGAGCCGCATGAGTATGAAGCGGTACCTAGTGACTTCCGAAAAGTAAGTGATGCTGACGTCTTTTATGTGAACGGATTTGGATTAGAAGAATGGTTAGAGCGTCTTGTTCAAAATACAGGAGATGTTTCCATTGTTTCTGTTTCAGATGGAGTGACTCCTCTACCGATTGCTGGTGAAGAAGGTGAAGATCCGCATGCTTGGTTAGATGTAACCAATGTTATTACGTATGTAGAGAATATTCGTGATGACTTAATTGAACGTGACCCAGAAGGAACTGAGGAATATCAAGCAAATGCAGAAGCCTATATTCAAGAGTTAGAGGAGATTCATGCTTGGATTCAAGCAGAAGTGGAAAGAATCGATGAGCGTGTTATCGCAGTAAGCGAAAATGCCTTCCAATATTTTGGAGAGCAATACGGTTTTGAGACATATGGAATTTGGGAGTTAAACTCTCATGAAGAAGGAACACCGGGGCAAATTGCAGCTCTTGTTGATATTGTAAAAGATCGTAACCTTCCTGCAGTTTTTGTGGAAACAACCGTTGATTCTCGTTACATGGAAACAGTAGCTCGTGATGCAGGGGTACACATTGCTGGAGAAGTGTATACAGACGCTGTTGGGCTTGAAGGTAGTGGTGCAGAAACGTATATTAAGATGATGGAGCATAATGTTAATACATTTGTTTCAGGATTAAAAAGATAGAAGAAAAGAGGGTGAATCCATTCATTTGGAGTCATCCTCTTTTCTTTAACTATAATTTATAAAAATCGACCTAATATCCCAAAAATAACAAGGATACCAAACCCAATCCAAATCGCTTGTTTAATACGTTTACTGTTGAGTCTTTTTTTCTGCCACCTATTTGGATCAAAGACTGGCTCGCTAGGATCAGAGAAAACTCGTTGTCCCGCATAAAAAGGCCTTGCACCGATGAGAAAGAGTGGAGCAAGCGCAGCTCCAGCTATTAGGCCAAATAAATGAGCTAGTATATTGATGTTTGGATTCACAAACGTCATCACTAACCCGATGACAATAATCGTCATAACAAGTTGTGAATTTATTCGATCAATTAAGTCTTTGCGGTTAATGACAAGATAGACGTACATGCCAAGTAAACCGAAAATAGCCCCAGATGCACCTAAATGAGGTGGATATGTTAGGCCACCAAGGTAAAACGTAGCTATATTGGCTATAATACCAGTTATGAGATAGACAAGGATGAATTTTATTTTCCCTAACATTCTTTCAAGAGCAGGACCGAAAATAACGAGTGAAAAGGAGTTGAAAATTACATGGCCGGCTCCGATATGCATGAAAATGGGAGTAATTAGACGCCAGTATTCACCGTTTGCGATAGCTAGGTTATAACCAATCCCTAAAGCGCGGATGTAGTTTCCAAAAGGGAGAAAGTTCATCCAAGCAAATAGAATAAGGTGAATCGCTACAAGGATTGTAATAACGGGATATTGACGCCTAAAAGAATAGAAGCTTTCATTTCGGATAAACATAATACGTCCTCCTTTGATATCTGCTATTATAACAGAAAAAGTAAAGATAGCTTAAATGAAAGAGTTTGGGCTGTTCGACTTACATAGAAAGTTTTATGTTAGCCTATGTAAAGTGGACAAAGGAGATGCTTACATAAAGGTGGGGGTTTGTTGTGATCATTGGAATTGGAATTGATATTGTAGAGTTAGATCGAATAGAAAATATAATGAAACGTCAACCACGTTTTGTAGAGCGGATTTTAACGGATAACGAAAAAAAATTTTTTGAAACATACTCGAAAACGCGGAAGATTGAATTTTTAGCTGGGAGATTTGCGGCAAAAGAGGCATTTGTAAAAGCAATGGGAACGGGAATTTCAAAAAGTTATAGTTGGCACGATATTGAAATTTTGAAAGAGGAAAGTGGAAAGCCAACCTTAGTTGTAGCAGGGCTTCAAAGCTACATTCACCTTTCTATTTCTCATAGTAGAAATTATGCTGTTGCTCAAGTAATTATTGAAAGCTCGTCAAGCTAGTCTGCATATTGCTCAAGGTTGTCTCATATAGTTGTAGTGCGAATAGAAGAGGTAAACATTCAAGTTAGGTCAATTTCCACATGAAGTTCCTAGTTTTCTTTGACTCGCTAAGTATACCAGTCGTATTTACCGAGGAACGAAACGGGGCACACAGCATGAAGTAAGCCGTCTCTTGAATGCATTCGCTCTCTTCTTTCAAATGAGACAAAGGGGTGAAAGCATGAAAAAAGCAATCTGGTTCGCTACACTAGGGTTACTACTATCTATGATACTCGTAGGTTGCGGCGAAAAAACACAAGAAGACATTATGACAGACTTAGATGAGAAGTTAGAGGAAATGACTGGGTACAAGGCAAAGTCTACGATGACTTTAGAAACAGGAAAGGATCAACAAACATATGAAGTGGATGTTTGGCATCAAAAGAAGAGCTATTATCGTGTAGCTCTAGAAAATCAAAATAAAGACCAAAGCCAAATTATCCTACGTAATGATGATGGGGTTTTCGTGTTGACACCCGCTTTAAACAAAAGTTTCCGTTTCCAAAGCGATTGGCCGACAAACAGCAGTCAAGTATATCTATATGAATCCCTTATCCAAGATATTTTGATGGATCCAGAGCGATCTTTCCAAGCTGATGAGGATTACTATGTGTTCCAAACGAATACAAACTATCAAAATAAGAATTTAAATACTCAAGAAATTAGGTTAAATAAGAAGGATTTATCTCCTGCTCAGGTGAAGATTATGAATGCAGATCTTGAAGTACTTGTTCAACTTGATTTCACAAACTTTGAATGGAATGCAAGCTTTAATGAAGGCGACTTCGACATGGAACGTAATATGACAGGTGCTCAAATGACGGAGGAACCAGCAATGGCAGAACCGTTAGAGCCGATGACTGTTTATTATCCAATGTATACGCCAGATGGCACTCAGTTCAACGCTGCTCAAAATATTGATTCAGAAAACGGTGAACGTGTCGTACTTCAATATAGTGGTGAACAGCCATTTACGTTGATCCAAGAGCAAAGTCAAGTCGTGCCTGCTTCAACTCCAATGAACGTAAGTCAGGGTGAGCCAGTCGATCTTGGATTTACAATTGGTGTCATGACAAGTGAGTCATTACAATGGTCTTACAATGGGGTTGACTTCTTCCTTGCTTCTGAAAATTTAAGTCAAGAAGAAATGATGTCAATTGCAAGCTCTGTGTATGGTACAGAAGAGAAATAATTCGGTTAAGACTCAGCAATTAGCTGGGTCTTTTCTTTTGTTCTTAGCTTTATGGTAAAATGAAACGAAAATTAGAGAAAAAGGATGTAGTATGGGAGGAGAAGCGATGAGTCATACGTATTATCGAGATACTTGGGCAGAGATTGATTTAAGTGCCATTGCTCATAACGTATCTTCGATTAAGGAGCTTTACATGGATAAGGATGTTCAAGTAATGGCTGTCGTAAAGGCAAATGGGTATGGGCATGGAGCTGTTGAGGTGGCCAAGACGGCTTTAGAGTCGGGAGCGACGTACTTAGCAGTAGCTCTGTTAGATGAAGCACTGGCACTCAGAGAAGCTGGCATAGAAGCTCCTATTCTTGTACTAGGTCGAATCAGACCAAAAGATGTTCATGTAGCAGCAAGGCTTAATGTTATGATTACCGTATTTCAAGCTGAATGGTTAAATGAAGCTAAACAATTTCTTCCTGAAGGTGAACATATCCAATTACATGTGAAGTTTGATTCGGGTATGGGAAGGGTCGGTCTTCGAACGAAAGAGGAAGCAACATCACTTTTTCAAGTTGTCTCAGAACATGAGCAGTTTGAATTAGTTGGGATTTATACTCATTTTGCTACAGCTGATGAAGTAGATCTTACCTATGTAAATAAACAACATGAGCGTTTTAAGGAAATGCTTGGCTGGGTAGAGGGATGGGGGATTCGTGTACCGCTTATTCATAGTGGAAACAGTGCAGCGGGAATGCGGTTTCCAGATAAGATGTTTACCTTATTTCGTTTAGGAATTTCGATGTATGGATTGACTCCCTCACCTGAGATTACAGAGCAGCTTCCTGTTACGTTAAAGCCGGCTTTCTCATTAAAGAGCCGCCTTGTTCAGGTGAAGGAACTACCTCCTGGAGAGTCAATTAGTTATGGTGCGACGTATAAAACAAAATCACATGAGTGGATTGGAACGATCCCAATTGGATATGCCGATGGCTGGTTAAGGTATCATAGTACGTCAGGAGGGGTAGTATTAGTTAATGGAGAAAGAGTTCCCTTTGTTGGTCGCATTTGTATGGATCAATGCATGGTCAAGTTACCAAAAAAAGTGGAAGCGGGAACCGTCGTAACATTGATTGGTGAAGATGGAAATGATAAAATAACAATGGATGAAGTTGCCGCTAGGCTCGGAACCATTAATTATGAAATTCCATGTGTAATTGGACCAAGGGTTCCAAGGGTATACGTGAAATAGTTTGAAATTGGATAATAATAAAAGAGTTTCTAAGATAGAATCGAAAAAACAGAAAAAGAAAGACTAAGGGGTCTTTGCATTTTGATCTAGCTAGTGCTATGATTAATGTTAGAGATAAATTAGGAACTATCTGTTTTTTTATGTATTGTATATGTAAGGATAAAAGGTTAATGGTGGATGCTGGGGGTGGATGTTTGTGTCAGAGCAAAACACAAAGCGCATTGTAATCAATTTGCCACAACATTTGTTGAACGAGGTGGACGGTGTGATCAAAAAAGAGAACGTCAATCGTAGTGAATTTATTTCACAAGCTACAAAGATGTATCTTCGCGAACGTAAGAAGCGTCAAATTCGTGAGACTATGCAACAAGGTTACATGGAAATGGCGAAAATTAACCTAAACATTGCATCAGAATCTTTTCTTGCCGAGGAGGAAGCAGAGAATACCCTCGATCGCTTAGTGAGTGGGGTGTAGCCTTTGATTGTAAAACGAGGCGACGTATACTTTGCGGATCTTTCACCTGTTGTTGGTTCAGAACAAGGAGGAGTTCGTCCTGTACTCGTCATACAAAATGATATTGGCAATCGTTTCAGCCCGACCGTAATCGTTGCTGCAATTACTGCGCAAATTCAGAAGGCGAAATTACCGACCCATGTTGAAATCAATGCCAAGCGTTATGGTTTTGATCGAGATTCCGTCATTTTATTAGAGCAAGTACGAACAATTGACAAGCAAAGATTAACTGATAAGATTACACATCTAGATGATGACATGATGAATCGTGTGAACGATGCTCTATTCATTAGTTTAGGACTTATTGATTTTTAAAAGGAAAGCCTCGTATTCGTACGAGGTTTTTTTTTGTTCAGTGAATTTTGCTTAAGTTAAACGAAATATGAACAAATATGTAATAATTTATAGACGATTATCTTTGCAACTCGTTTTTTCTCGTGGAATAATAAAGGATAAGGATGTTACAGGAGGCTTCGAAATGCAACCATATATTATTTCTTTGCTTAATAATCAAAGAGATGCAGTGTTAGAGCAATGGAAAAAAGAATTGGAACTTGTCAGAACAAATAATTACTTAACTTCAATATCTGATGATGTCTATGAAAATATGAATCAAGAATTTATGCGTTTTATTATAAGCCAGGTTACAACAGAGCAAGAGGAGGCGAAGGGGCATCTTAGTTCATTCGCAGAAAAGTATATTCAAGCTGGTTGGCCGCTTTCTTATTTCACACAAGGACTCCAAGCGTTCCGGCGAGTTCTTTTAGCTTTTCTCTCTGAGAGTGAATCGGATGTACAAGCTTTGCTGTCAACGTTCAGTGATCTTGAAGAATGGATTGATGGGATCATAAATCAGCTCGTCCATGATTATACAGGGAATTGGGAAGATATTATTGAAATGCAGAAGCTATCTTTGCTTGAGTTGTCTGCACCTTTAATTCCGGTAATTGAAGATGTAACTGTTATGCCACTTATAGGAACCATTGACACGGCGAGGGCAAAGCTTATTATGGAGAACTTGTTAGAAGGGGTCATTGAACACCGTAGTCAAGTAGTCTTAATTGATATAACGGGTGTTCCAGTTGTTGATACAATGGTTGCGCACCATATTATACAAGCATCTGAAGCTGTGAGGTTAGTTGGGGCAACTTGTATTTTAGTTGGGATTAGGCCGGAAATTGCCCAGACGATTGTCAATTTAGGGATCGACTTAAGTAAATTCCCAACGAAGAGTACGTTGAAAAAAGGAATCGAGACAGCATTAGAATTAACAAACAAAAAAATGATCGACTTGTAAGTTGGAGGGAATACGATGAGAATTCCTATTTTAAAGTTACATCAATATTTATTAATAAGTATCCAAGTAGAGCTTGATGATCAAACGGCGCTTCAATTTCAAGAAGACCTTCTTAATAAAATTCATAATGAAGGGTCTCTTGGAGTGGTGATTGACTTAACTTCGGTCGACATGATTGATTCGTTTATTGCGAAAGTACTTGGAGATGTAGTAGATATGTCTAGTTTGATGGGAGCGAAAGTTGTGTTAACAGGAATACAGCCTGCTGTGGCAATTACGCTGATCGACATGGGTATTAAACTTGATGATGTTCAAACTGCACTAGATTTAGAACAAGGGTTAACGAAGTTGCAGCAAGAATTGGAGGGGTGAGGATGAAAACCCAATCCTGTGTTGAAGTGAAAAATGAGTGGGGGATTGTTGCGGCTAGGCAAGCGGGCCGCTCCTTATCAAAAGAGATTGGTTTCGGAAGTGTAGATCAGGCCCGAATTACGACAGCTATTTCAGAGCTCTCTCGTAATATCTACCTTTATGCTAAACGTGGTGAAATCTGTTTGGAAGTTGTGGAAAAGCCATCAAAAATCGGTGTTAAAAAAGGGCTTAGAATTATTGCTCAAGATCAAGGGCCGGGGATTCCTGATATTAGACAGGTGATGGTTGATGGCTTTACGACTTCTGGTGGGATGGGTGCAGGCTTGCCTGGAGTAAAAAGGTTGATGGATGAATTTACGATTGATTCTGAAGCTGGGGAAGGTACGGTTATTAAAGCTACGAAGTGGTTAAGGTAAGATTATTTGTTGGACTGACCTTTTTCTAATGCTGTAAAAAAGGGGAGGCTTTTGTGAAAGAGACTGTTCAGAATTTAGAGGAAACGTATAAACATATATTGAAAATGTTTTTACATCAAAAAAGTGAGCATGGATTGTACGAAGCTCAACAATTTAGCAAAGTACTTCTTGAGCATCAGGTTTCTCCGGAAGAGTTAATTAGTGTTCACCGTGAAGTATTAGAGGAGTTGTTCCCGACGATAGCTGAGGAAGTTCTTGATTCCCTGGATTTGTTGCTTGAAGTTATGATGGGGTATGGTATGGCTTATCGTGAACATCAAAGCCTGCGTGATCGCCAGCTAGAATTGGAATCTGAAATTGAGGTAGCGGCTAATATGCAGCAAACACTGCTGCCAAAGGAGATACCAAGTATAGGTTCGCTTGATATTGGTGTAATTAGTGTTCCAGCTGCTAAGATGAGTGGCGATTATTATCACTATATTAAGGATGATAATCAAAGTGTAGGTGTTGCGATCGCTGATATCATCGGAAAAGGAGTGCCGGCTGCACTTTGTATGTCGATGATTAAGTATGCCATGGACAGCTTACCTGAACAACGCTTGCAACCTGCAGCGCTTTTAGAAAATTTAAATCGTGTTGTTGAACAAAATATAGATGACAATATGTTTATTACAATGATGTATGGTTCTTATGATTCTCGTACGCATGAATTCCATTACTCGGGAGCGGGTCATGAACCTGGATTCTTTTATTTTGCAAAGCACGACCAATTCGAAGAGCTTTTTGCAAAAGGTATTGCTCTTGGTGTGTCGCGGGATGCGAAATTTAGAGAATATAGTAGGAAGATTGAAACCGGTGATTTAATCGTTTTCTTATCTGATGGTGTGACTGAGAGTCGGATTGGTGATCGCTTTATTGATCGTGAAGAAATCATTGGGTTAATTCGGAACTACATGCATTTGTCCGCACAGGAAGTGGTGGAGAGTGTTTATTATGAATTGGCAAAACTACAAGATTTTCAATTAAAAGATGATTTTACGTTAATGATTATTCGAAGAGAAGTTTAAGGTTTATGAAAATGTGGTATATACTCTTTAGCAGCATTTAGGAAGGGGATATCGTTATGAATTTATCTATTCGTTATGAAAATAAAGCAGACGTTGTTGTACTTTATGTAGCAGGTGAAATTGATGCGTATACAGCACCGAAACTGCGTGAAGAACTAATTCCGCTAGCGGAAAAGGGTAACAATGTGAAAGTTGACCTTTCGGACGTGCAATATATTGATAGTACAGGCTTAGGGGTTTTTATAGGAGCGTTAAAAGCTACAGATGCTAATAATTCTCGCCTTACTCTTGTAGGAATGTCTCAAAGAGTCCAACGGCTGTTTACGATTACGGGATTGGATGAAGTGATGGCAATTGAAGAAGAGGAGGGTTCAAAATGAATCAACATGAGGCAGACCACATCCTTATGAGCGTACCTGCCAAACCGGAATATGTAGGAGTAATCCGTTTGACTGTTTCTGGAATTGCCAATCGAGCTGGATTCACCTATGACGATATAGAAGATATGAAGATTGCGGTTGCAGAAGCATGTACCAACGTTGTCAACCATGCATATGAAGAAAGTGGAATGATGAATGTCTCTTTTTTGTTGTATGAGAATCGGATGGAAATTATTGTTGCAGATAGTGGGCAAAGCTTTGATGTAGCGAAAGCAAAAGATCACTTAGGTCCAGTAGATGCTAGTCGACCAGTTGGAGATTTAAAAGAAGGTGGACTAGGATTGTTCTTAATTAGTACGCTGATGGACAAAATAGAAATCAATGATGAGTCAGGTATAGTGCTTGTTATGACGAAGTTCCTTCATGGGGATGAGGTGGAACAGGATGTCGGTGGAATCCAGCAGACACAACCAGAACAATGAACAGGTCTATGAGTGGATCGAGCACTATCAGCATCATGGTGACGAGGAATCTCAGTTAAAGCTCGTGCGACATTACGAAGCTCTTGTTCGTTCGTTGTCACGTAAGTTTTCTAAGGGACGTGAATACGAGGAAGACATGTTTCAAGTGGGGATGGTTGGATTATTAGCCGCATTAAAAAGGTATGATCCTCAAGTGGGTAAAAGTTTTGAGTCGTTTGCTGCACCCACGATCGTAGGAGAGATTAAGCGTTTTATACGAGATAAAACGTGGAGTGTCCATGTCCCTAGGAGGATTAAAGAGTTAGGCCCCAAAATTAAAAGTGCGGTTGAGGCACTTACGGCTGAGTTACAGAGGTCGCCTTTAGTTCAAGAGTTAGCTGATTACTTAGGTGTTTCAGAAGAAGAAGTTCTCGAAACGATGGAAATGGGCAAAAGTTATCAAGCATTATCAGTTGATCGGTCCCTTGAAGCTGATCAAGAGGGCGGTGAGGTTACATTATTAGATTTGGTTGGAAATGTTGATTCTGGCTATGACGAAGCAGATAAAAAATTAGTAATTGAGAAGGCGTTTAGTGTCCTAGAGGAGCGGGAGAAGCAAATCTTAATCTGTACGTATTTTGATAATTATAGTCAGAAGGAAACAGGAGAGAAGCTAGGGATGTCTCAGATGCATGTTTCACGTTTGCAACGTAGAGCGCTCGAGAAATTACGTGATTCAATTAAAATTGAACCTTCGGAGATTTTATAATGGTGACGATTTATCAAGATGACAAGCTTGAAGTGGCTGTATTTGAACAAGTGAAGCAGGGGAATGCTTGCAGTGGTGATGCGCATACAGTCATTCACCGGACGGATTACGCTGTCTGTGCGGTTATTGATGGTTTAGGTAGTGGAGAAGGGGCTCTCCAATCGGCTACAGCGGCTTTGGGAGTGATAGAGGCTCATCATCACAAGTCTGTTGAGCAGATGGTGGAATTGTGTAACGGTGCATTGAGTAACCAACGAGGGGCAGTCTTGACTGTTATTAAAGTTGACTATAAGAGGCAAGAGGTTCGTTACTGTAACTTTGGGAATGTTGGTTTTATTATGTATTTGCCTGATGGAAGAACAATTCAGCCTATCCCAGCTAGAGGGTACCTGTCTGGTAAGAAGCGACAATTAGATGAGAGCAGCTTCCCTTACATAAAAGGTAGTGTATTTCTGCTATATTCTGATGGTGTAAAAAAAAGGCCGATGAAAGAAAAGTTAATGCAACTCACGTCTCCTAAAGTTATCTCAGATACGTTCTTTTCAAGTGATTGTTTTGCTTCAGACGATGTAACGTTGCTTGTAGGAAAACTTCATTAAAAAGAGAGATTAAAGACTAATTCCTCCTGCTAGGGAGGTCCTCGTAGAAGCGCAGAGTGGGGAGGTTGGTTTTTGATCTCTCTTTTTGTTTTTAATCAAGTAAATCGTTATCATTAGCTCAGCTTTTAGGTATGTTCCTAGAAGGATGGAACAAACTTATGCTATCATAAATTAACATATTCTATTTGATGAGGTGTTCGAATGAATGAGACAAAGCAAAATGAAACGATTCAAATAATAGCAAAAGAACTAAATGTGAAATCATCATACATAGAACAATTAATTAAGTTGGTTGAAGAAGGGAATACAGTCCCTTTTATAGCACGCTATCGAAAGGAAATGACTGGCGGGTTAGATGAAGTTCAAATTAGAACAATTGTAGAAAAGTGGGAGTATGCTAATCAGTTAGCGAACCGCCAAGAAGAAGTGATCCGGTTAATTGATGAACAAGGTAAATTGACAGATGAGTTACGTGTGAAAATTCAAGCGGCAAAAAAATTGCAAGAGGTAGAAGATTTATATCGTCCTTTTAAACAAAAGCGGAGAACAAGAGCGACGGTTGCGAAGGAAAAGGGACTTGAGCCATTTGCTATCTGGCTGCGGTCATTTCCAAAAACGGGTGCGGTAGAAGAAGAAGCGACTAAATACTTATCAGACGAACATGAATTAACTTCTGTTGAAGATGTTATTTCAGGGGCTAAAGATATTATAGCTGAGTCCGTATCTGATGATGCTGAAATACGTAAAGCGATTCGGTTAATAGGTTTTAAAGATGGGAAAATGAAAACGACCTTGAAGGATAAAGAGGCGGATGAAAAGCAAGTATTTGAAATGTATTACGAATATGAAGAAGCAATTAAGTCGATTGTTCCCCACCGAATATTAGCGATGAATAGAGGGGAAAAGGAAGGGATCCTTCGTGTGTCGCTGATCTTCCCTGTTGATCGAATTATAAATGAAACGAAGCGTAAATTGGTTCGATACCCTAACTCGCCTACGGCTATAGTTGTAGGGGAAGCGATTGAGGATGGGTATAAACGTTTAATTGAGCCGTCGATTGAACGAGATATCCGTAATGAGTTAACGGAAAAAGCAGAGGAGCAGGCGATTCATATTTTTGCAGAGAACTTGCGCCATTTATTGCTGCAGCCACCGATGAAGGATAAAACGGTGTTAGGTGTCGATCCTGCTTACCGGACAGGGTGTAAACTAGCTGTAGTGGATGCAACCGGGAAAGTTCTGGATATCTCTGTTGTATATCCAACGCCGCCTCGCAACGAAACAGCAAAGGCAACTGAAGTTGTGAAACGTTTTATTGAAAAATATGACGTTGAAATGATTGCAATTGGAAATGGGACAGCCTCTCGTGAGACAGAGCAGTTTATAGCTGATGTTATGAAAGAGTTGACCAAGCCTGTTTATTATCTCATTGTAAATGAAGCTGGAGCGAGCGTATATTCAGCATCTGAATTAGGGAGAGAAGAGTTTCCGGACCTTCAAGTAGAGGAGAGGAGTGCAGCGTCGATTGCGCGTAGGCTTCAAGATCCGTTAGCTGAATTAGTGAAAATTGATCCGAAATCAGTAGGTGTCGGTCAGTATCAACATGATGTGTCGCAAAAGCGTTTGAATGAATCGTTAACTTTTGTAGTTGAGACTGTTGTTAACCAAGTAGGTGTGAATGTAAATACTGCCTCGGTTTCCTTATTGCAGTATGTCGCAGGGTTGTCTAAAGCAGTTGCAACAAATATTGTAAAACGTAGGGATGAAGAAGGGCGTTTTACAAATCGGAAGCAATTGAAAAAGATTCCTCGCCTTGGAGCGAAGACGTATGAACAAGCAATTGGTTTCTTGAGAATACAAGATGGTGATCAGCCGTTAGATTCAACTGCCATTCACCCAGAAAGCTATAAAGAAACTGAAAAATTACTAAAACATATTCAGGCTACAGTAGACGAGATTGGAACGGAAAAGGTTAAAGAACAATTGCAATCGATCGATAAAGAAGGGTTAGCTTCGGAACTTGAGGTTGGGGTGCCGACGTTAAAGGATATTGTTGATAGCTTGATCCGTCCATCAAGAGACCCTCGTGATGAAGTGGCAAAACCGTTATTGAAGCAAGATGTCTTGAAAATGGAAGACTTACAAGCTGGAATGGAACTTCAAGGGACTGTGCGTAATGTAGTAGACTTTGGTGCATTTGTGGATATTGGAGTGAAACAGGACGGACTTGTTCATATTTCAAAGATGACTAATCGTTTTATTAAACACCCATTAGAAGTTGTTGCAGTAGGAGAAATTGTTACTGTTTGGGTAGAACAAGTTGATGTTCAAAAAGGAAGGGTTTCATTAACGATGAAGCAACCGGAAGTACAGCACGTATCATAATAGAAAAAAGGTGACATATGAAGGGTAACCCATCTTATGTCACCTTTTTTCATGCAACATATTAATTAAAACTCAGTCTCTTTTTCTTTGTAATAGAACCAACATTGGTTTAGGACTTTGATTTGGTAACGGTCCTTTTCTAGGTACGCACGCTGTAATTGTTGTCTTAGCCATGCTGGCATAAGCAACCAACTCCTTAACAACTTACTCTGTTTGGATTATTATATGAAGGAGGGTTTGTCAAAGTTGAGGGATTGGTGAAGGTTTATGAAGAAAAGACAAGAAGTGATGACAGAAAAAGAACTGCAGAGACTAGTTGAGCATGTTTCTTTAGAGAAATTTGGGTGGCCGTTCAAGCATAGAGCGTCGTTTAATAATCGATTAAGGACAACAGGAGGAAGATATTTACTGAGAAGTCATAACATTGAGATTAACCCAAAACAGCTTTTGTATTATGGGGCAGAGACTCTTGTTGGTATTATTAAGCATGAATTGTGTCATTACCATCTGCATTTACAAGGGAGAGGTTACCAACATCGCGATCAAGATTTTAAAAGGCTGATGGAAAAAGTAGGTGCACCAAGGTTTTGTGAAGTGGTACCAGGGACAGTCAGAACATCGAGTGCCATTCATCGTTATCAATGTGAAAACTGCAGCCTTGTTTATAAGAGGAAAAGAAAACTGGATGTTCGTAAATATGTATGTGGAAAGTGTAAAGGAAAACTTAAAAAAATATAAAATAGAGTATTGCAAATTAATCTAGTCCTGTGCTATATTATAGAAGTCGCTGAACGAGGCGATGGAAAATAAAGTTGACATGAAGAAGATATTGTATTAGAATATCTAAAGTCGGCAACAATGTTCCACAGTAGCTCAGTGGTAGAGCTATCGGCTGTTAACCGATCGGTCGTAGGTTCGAGTCCTACCTGTGGAGCCATGGAGAAGTACCCAAGTGGCTGAAGGGGCGCCCCTGCTAAGGGTGTAGGTCGTTTACGCGGCGCGAGGGTTCAAATCCCTCCTTCTCCGCCACTATTTATTATTTGGCCCGTTGGTCAAGCGGTTAAGACACCGCCCTTTCACGGCGGTAACACGGGTTCGAATCCCGTACGGGTCACCA
>NZ_JAWRVK010000042.1:0-38968 GCF_036663575.1 Halalkalibacter flavus | reverse complement strand
TTAGGGATTTTTTTGATTGTAGTTAAATCAATTTCCAATTTTCTAGTTTTAGGGTGTTGACATATTACCGCTGTGCTCATGGTTGCTAGAGCTTACAAACATTCCTACTTATGTTTAAGTATGTATCTTAGCACATGGATTTTCTTGATGTAAGATACTTACATATAATTTATAACTTTTGTTCTATATGTTTGTGTATTTGTGATTACTTAGAAACAAATACTAACTCTAACCATTGGGACTTATTACCGATAACTATCTAAATGGTCAACTCGCTTCAAAATTTTCATAGTATATAAATGATTTGGATTAGTTGGAACTCCGTATACGGTGAAGTCGTAGGTTAAAGAATTGGCACTTTCTTTAAAGGGGCGGATACTGAATAACACTTGGCGTGTGAGTAAAGTATTTGTGGGACACAGCCACCAAGCGAAAGTGCGGTAGAGGGTAAGCAAATTACAAGAAAAAAGGGTCTCTCCTTGGTAGAATCATAGTCGACGAAAACCCGATTCAAAGGAGAAACCCTATACAAAAGAATAACACGAATATCCAACTTTAAAAGAACTTGAACAGCTAGTCTGGAGGAAGTTACAGGAAACCTTCTCAAGTGTGATGACCTCCATGTTAGAAGCATATAACGAAGAAATTGTGCAACAACGTGATAAGCAACGTTTCCATTATAAAGATAAACGGCCTCTAAAAATAGACAGTTTATTTGGTGAGATTGAGCTGAAGCGTTCCTACTATCGAGATCGTAAAACAGGCAAATATGTTTATCTCCTTGACCAGTACCCTTTTTATAGCTTTTGATATAATCATTGATGCTTTTATTAATGAATTTGCAGTATATTCGTCAAGTTCGTCAAAGTATCTAATATGTTTTTTAGGCAATATCAGAACGTGACCTTCGTTATATGGGTTGTGGTCTAAGAAGCAACAGACATAGTCATCTTCAAATACCACATTAACTTGTTCTTTTTTATTTGCTAAATTACAACCTAAACAATTCATTTAGACACAACCTTCACTTTGTTTTCATCTTTATCTTTTTGGGGTTCTTATTCCAGAAAACTGCCCAATTCTTGAATAAAGGAAAAGCTGAAGAATGTTGATCTTCAGCTCTCGCGCCCAATCGATATTCATTATGTTGGAGGCTTTGATCTTCAACTCTTGCTACCGTTAGCTTAATAAACCATTTATATTGACAAATAAAACAAACCCAGGTTAAGTTCTATGTATCACAAGGGTGTCTATACCTAACAAAAAATGGTGCCAACAAAGAACCAAAAAATAAAATACAAAGACCTATACCGAGAGTCGCAAAAATATTATTGAAAGGCGATAGAAAATGACTGAAAATCAACATCGGTACAATAGTCAAAGATACAAAAGAGAACCTACCAGTGATTGTTATTTTGTGTATTGCTTCACATTGCTTACACTTTATAGGTTTATAAGTCCACCAAAATGATTTATAAACTTGATTCCAATTAAATTGCTTTTTGCAATTTATACATTTTTGCAAAATAAAACCACCTTCTTTATATAATTTGCTAGTACTCTTACACCGCCATAAAATCTTAATCATCTTCAACTCTTCTGCCAGTTACTTTAAGTACAATCCTTCACAATCTCTAATTATCTTAACATAAATATCCAATTTAACTACCAAGTGTTATTCAATTATCTGGCCCTTTTCATGAAGAAAGACGCTTTCCTTATTTCAGAAAAGCGTCCGTTAATTGAATAAGAAAGCACGTCTTATTCATTTGCTGTAAGAACATATGATTCACCTTTTTGCTCAAGGTATATTTTATACTCTTCATCTACAATTGAATAAATTTTTGTACCTTCTTCAAAAAAATTAGATCCTCCGTTTTGTGTAGGAACTTTTTCTAAAGAAATTTTTCGATTTATTTTTCCTACTACTTCATCCACTATATAGTTCTCAACATCTCTAGTTGCAGCAGTATATTCCGTATTTTTATAAAAAACAGAGATACCATATGAACCACTCCCACTTTCCCCAGTTGATTCTTGACCACAAGCACTCAAGATAGTTAAAAGCAGAATGAAAATAACGAAAAATAACTTAGGAAACTTTTTCACGTCCCGACCTCCTTATTCTTTCAAACTATATTTGTTTCCTTATTCGAAAGGAACACTCCATAAACGCGCCCTTTTGTTGAAGATCATTGTAATGCCTTATTGAACAAAAGCTACCCGATTGCATAATAATGACTTCCCTTTTATTTGTTAGCGTGCCTCGGCTTCAATTTCCTCACTCAACTTAGGAAATTGTTTCTTAAAAGATTTTACTATCTTTGTGGTTTTACTAAATGCATATTTTTTTACTTCACCATAAGGAATCCATATTTCTCTATTTTGAATCTGTTCATATAGAGACGATATAACAGTATCGCGGTGATCAGGAGGGAGTTTCCTTGTTGTACGTCTTTCTTTCATCTTATCGTGGTAAAGTTTATAGAGTTCCGTTGCGATCCATTCCTTTTAACTATTTTTTAATTGTGAAAAACGTTTGTTTGTTTGAAGAAGCTTTCCATTTACCTTTATATGATTTTTCATCAAGAACCGTCCTTTAAATCTTACTTAACTTAGCTTTTAAAATTTTAACATAATTTTATTATATTACTTTCTAGAAGAAGAAAAAGCGTCTCCACTATTACAAAAACGCGCCCGGTTCTTGAATAAGATACTGCATATTCTTTACAAAGAGCGAGCGAACTCATTTAATCCTTCAAATATTCTAGTAAGCATATAGTACCACGTTCAATATTTTTCTTTTGAACATCTAAAATTTTCTGGGCAACTTCAAAATCAATTAGTCCTTCGTGTGCCATAGTTGATGCACTTTTCATTATTTTTGTACACTCGTAGATTGTCCTCGCATAACTAATGACATATTGCATTTGACCAATGCTTGGAGATAATTTAATCTCCCTTTGTTTACCAAAACTAATGTTTGTCGCTTTACTCCATTTTTCTACATCCATCTCATTTCCTCCTTAATATCGCTATATGTATCAAATGTGCAATATTAAAGAAATAAAAATTCTCATCAATTTATATAAATAACTAAAAAACACAACTCTTTATACAAAAATTTCGCCCGACTGTGGAAGATTGATATATAGCAAATGATAACTAAATTCTAGGAATCCCCCTAAGTTAATATAGATTACTTGCTTCAGATATAGATTCTATCTCTTCCCAACTATAATCTTGAAGTTTATGCACCAGATCCATAAAAACATTATCTCGGTTATGTCGAGGATGAACTTCTAATTATTTACATTAATTTCTTCAAAGAGAATTCTTATTCCTATTCGTAGTCATTAAACTCGGTCATGCAACCTTATGCGACTTTATTTCTCACTTCATTTAAATAAGCCTCTTTTTCTTCTTCATTAAATTGACCTTTTCTTCTGCCGTTATGGTAAAACTGCCAATATCCTATTATTCAAGTGATCCTCTGTCAATGCTAGCACCGGACTGAAAAAGGTTGGAAGATAATAAGTCAACCACAATCGCAACAGTGATGATAATTTCAAAGTAAAGAATCGTTTTGCCTCTAAGTTTACCAAGCTTTTTAACGCCTCCTCGCTAGCTATCCGACAATAATACTTGATATTATAATTGGGACGACGATCATTTTAATTAAAAACGTCTCCAATTGACTTAAGAACTTTTTATTACTTTTTGGATTTCCATAAAAAAAGCACCTACAACAATCCCTGCAATAAACCAATTAAACTTTGCCCAACTAGTCCAAACTTTTCATAAATCAATGCACCTTCCCTTTTTCATTATGCTTAAGCTTCTTTTTACTTTTGGTTCTTTGCCTACCATGACTCTGAATCCCGTAACATTTAGTATTGTTAATAACACTTAACTTTTCATTTACTTTATCACCGAAGTTACAAAAACCTACAAAAAAACACAAAAACCCACATTTTATTTTTGAATATTCTGAAATTTGGACGTATTCATTTTTTGCGCATGCAAATATACGAAAGAACCACTGTACAAGTATCGCCCCCGTTAGCTGAAGAACAAATTATAAAGAACGAGGACTGTCGGGAAGAGTATTGGCAAGAATTATATATATAAGTAAATTAGCGGGTAAAAATAATATAAAAATTAGTCTTATGAAAAAAGAAGATATACCCAAAAACTCAGCTATTCCTCCACAAACTCCAGATATTGATTTATCTATTGATGACTTTCTTAATTTTCTATTTTTCAAATGTAATTCCCCCTCACATACACTTTACCATAATAACCCATACTTCTAATTGAAGGATTCTGCACATATAGTTGAAGAAGCTTGCTCAACTATATGGCCCTTTTCATGAAGAAAGACGCTTTCCTTATTTCAGAAAAGCGCCCGATTGTGGAAGATCGTTGTATCAATCTATTTAAGAAAAGCTCTCCGTAAGTGAAAAACTCCATTGTCAATTAGTCTTCTTTTCTTAACCACCAAATACCCGCACACTCAGGAAGCGTAATTAAATTTTCTTTTACTACTTTATCTGCAAGTTCGTCACCAAAGAAAAATCTTGTTAACTCGTCAGCTTGCTTTATAGTATCGAATTGGTAATCTGTACGTATCCACTTATGAGAAAATCCATATTTATTTTCAAGTAGTGAATAGTATTGTTTTAAGAATTCAGGTGGATTAGGTGTTTCAAAACCTGTTCCCATTGTTTCAAAGATTATTACAGTACCTTTTGAGCGAAGAACACGCATTATTTCACTCATTACCATTTCGATATTATGTACATTATTCTCTACATTCGAGCTACCTAAATAACAAATTGACCAACCTGCTACAACCAAGTCAGCACTTTCGTTTTCTGTTGGTATACTTCGATGGTCTGCAACTTGTGTTATATAATTCGAGTTTTTGGCATCTTTTAATTTTTCATCAATTATACTTAACATTTCAGCCGAGGAATCTAAGGCTAAAATAGATTTGACACGAGGAGCTAAGATAGTTGTTAATCTTCCAGAACCAGCCCCCATGTCAATAACATCCAATTGATTTATTGGTGTAATCTCTTCAATAACTTTCAGTAAATTAGGTTGTTTGGAAATCATATCGTCATACATTTCGGTTTTATTTTTATACACACTTGTATGGTCTGGCATATTTTCACCTCCGTTTTGTAAATAATAATTTTTACCTACAAAACAATTTTATAGAAAAAACATTTTTTTAAGCAATAACTTATTAGTTGATTTTTTATTATTTTCACCCCATAGTAGAGTAGCATTTATTCAATTATCTGATCCTATAGTTTAAGTACATTCCTTCAGAATCTCATACAATAGTAACATAATTATTTAGTATTTTTTGGAGATTTTATTCAATTATCTGGCCCGATTGCGGAACAAAAAGTCCTGCATATCATACAGGACTTTTAATCATAACTTTGTTATAAATTATCAATCTTTTTTGTGAATTTTCAAACTTTATTTTAAATCAACAATTAACTATATCATGGTTTTCCCCTTATCATGCAAACCGTCTTTCCTTATAAATTTCAAGAGACATGGCTTTCTTACATTTGTCAGAGGATTAAAAAAAACAATCTTAATCTAGTTTTTTAGCCTTTTGAAACTAGAAAAATATACAAAATAAAATAAATATTGTAAATATAAGAATTTTAATATATAATTTTCTCATCTTGATAAGGGAGTTATTGTGATGAGAGAAAGATTTATGTCAAAAGTAATTATCGTTACAGTTTTTAAGTCGCTGTAGCATCAGTTGTTTGAACGGCTGTTTACGTTGCCTTGGATTATGCTGATATTGGTGTAGCTGTTGCTAAATTTATAGATTCAAAAGATTGGTATAGAAACAACGGATGGATAGATATAACACAATGAAATATTTAAGATATTTAATATATTTTATTATAATTAGTGTAGTTTTTTATTTTGTATCCCAATATATAACTAAAGATAAAGAGCTATTAAATGTCTTATAGGTTTTGTGATCATGATCCTAGTGACTTTTCCCTTAATGTACTTAGAATTTATTAAATTCCAAAAAAAGTAATGTCAGCTGCCAGCATAATTTTATGCTGGCTTTTTATGTTTTTAAAGCTTTTCCCCAAAATCTAATGGCTGTTCTTCAGTCCCTACACATAATTTACTATTAACTCTGTTACTCTTGGCCTTACCTTTTTTTATAAATCTCTTCTGCTGTTCGCTTTCCATAAAAGCTTAAGGATCCCCCTAATTTTATAAAACCTTCAAGAATCGCGCCTGATTGTTGAAGATCATTTCGTTTCCGTACCCTAACAGAATACTAGTGAAGCTGGCTTTGTCGTACTGAAACAATCGGGCTTGTAAATACAAAACAAACTACATGACTTTTTCATTGGTTATCATGCCAGCTTCTTTTCGTAATTTTACGTTTGATAAGCTCACACCAATTAAAGTTAAAGCTCCTCCCACTAAAGATAGTAAGGTTGGAACTTCCCCTAACAAAAGCCATGAAATAATAATTGCTACAGCCGGAGTCAAATACAGCGAACTTGTTGCTTCTGATGCCCCTACTTTCGATGTAACATAAGCAAGAGCAAAGTAAGGGATTACGGTTGGGAAAAGGCCTAAATAAATCACAGCATACGTTGATGAAGCTGACGCATTCAGAATTTCTGCACCTATTCCTGGTAAAAAAAACAACATAAATAAGGATCCAGCGATGATTGTGTAAACAGTGAATGGAAGAAAACCATATTTTTTTAGATAATTAGTCTGAAATACAAAGTAAAAACTTTCACCTAATGCAGCTATTAAAATCAATGCGGCTCCTATTACAAAAACTGACATCGCCCCCCCCATTCCAAAGGAAATCAACGCGACTCCTAAAAATGCAATTATTGACCCTAGCCATCCTGCTTTTGAAAAGTCTTCCTTTAAAAAGACTGCTGCTAATATCGCTGAAAAAATGGGGGTGGTCGAAACTAATAAACTGGCAGCACCAGCACTAACAGATGTTTCACCAAAACTTAATGCCGTATGATAAACTGTAAACCCTAAAAAACCTAACAATAAAATGATTGGTACATCTTTTAAATCTGGTAATCTCATTTTTTTTATAACAGCAAATACAAGCAAGCCAACAGTACCTATAAGTAAACGTAATACTGAAAGATGCTCTGGGCTGTATGATTCAAGCCCTAATTTTATTCCAGGAAACGCAGATCCCCATAATATGATTGTTACACTGTAAGCTAAAAACACTTTCCAGTTCATTATAATTACCTCCATTCTTAAAAAGAAGCCCGTAATGGACTTCTTTATTTTCAAACCATTACCATTTCCTTTACATTGGAATTACTTTTATTGTCATCAACATCGGCTACTACCGTTGGTTGGAAATCAATTAAAATTACTGACCTGACACCTGGCTTATCTTCTTTTCCTTTTTCAATAGGACTAACATAATGACTCACTATCTCCAAAACGTCTGGTGGAAATCAAACATAATTATTTTCTTTAATAATTCATTTTTTTGAGCAGTCTCACTAAGTGAAGGAAACCTTCTATACGAGTCTATATGTTCAGGATTAAATCTCCCCTGAAAATATTCCGAAAATTCTTCTCCATTAATATCAACATTTGGTAACCATTCAATGGCATTTTTAATTGGTAAAATGACAGCTCTTGAATATCTGCGAAAACGATTTAACCCTTTGTTTGGCATAAGGGTCCTCGGGTAAGGATTCAAAGCATTCCGTGAGCTCTGTTAAATCTTGGTTTAATCTTTCATAAGATAAAATATCTGCTAGATTATACTGACTAAAACCTTCAGTTTGTAATTTATTCATAATGTCGGACACTCCCTCGCTACTATAATTATTAGAATTTGTTGCAAATCTATAATAAAATAGTAGAAAATGGAAATCTCCAACCAATTAAAAAGAAAATAAACCAACAAAAAATTAGTAACCTATATTAGGGGGGAATATGAGTAAAATACCTCGTTATCTCCAAATAGTTCATTCAATCAGGGAGAAAATAACAAATGGTGAATGGTCAATTGGAACGAAACTTCCTACTCAAAGAGAAATGTCTGAACAGTTTCAGGTAAATAGAAGTACTGTCATAACAGCTATTGAAATCTTAAAAGCTGAAGGGTTACTTGAAGGAAAAACTGGAAGTGGGGTTTATATCGTAAACAATAAATGGTCATTATTGACTGCTAATTCACCGTTGGACTGGAGTGATTGGTCCAAATGGGCTGTGCACCCCCCTAGTGATCATACAGTACAAATCATTAATGAGTCGGAAACCAAAAAAGACATTATTCAACTAAGTAAGGGCGAGCTAGGATCTGACTTATTTCCACATTTTGAAATAGCGAAAACTCTTGAAAAAGTTTCTAGTCAATTACATGAATTTGGTTACGGGGACGGATTGGGAGATATCAATTTAAGAAAAGAAATTAGCAAACATCTACAAAAACAGGGAATTCGTGCTTCCCCATCAAATATTCTAATCGTTTCAGGGGCTTTACAAGCCCTTAAGCTAATTTCCCTCGGTATACTAAAACGAGGTTCAACGGTATTTATTGAAAGCCCTTCTTACCTTTATTCAATAAAATTATTTCGTGCTGCAGGAATGGCTCTTAGGCCTATTCAAGTAAATAAAAATGGCCTTGATTTAAAAGAATTAGCTCAACAAAAAATTATAAATAATCTATCTGCTTTATACGTGAATCCCACGTATCATAATCCAACAAGTACGATTATGCCACTTCAACAACGAGAACTTCTTATTGAAACATGCCAATACTTTCAATTGCCCATCATTGAGGACGATATCTTTAGAGACCTATGGATTGATGAACCTGCCCCTCCACCTCTAAAAACATTGGATAAACAGGGACAAGTTCTATATGTAGGGAGTTTTTCTAAAACCATCGCAGCTGGTCTTCGGATAGGTTGGTTAGTTGGTCCAGAAAATGTTATTAAACGCCTTAGTGACTTAAGGATGCAAATCGATTACGGTTCAAGTTATTTATCTCAAGTATTAGTAAAAGAATTCCTTTCTTCTGGATTATATGAGAGCCATTTAAACAAAGTTCGGTCTGCTCTTAAAAAGAAGAGAGATTTTTTGCTTGCTTTACTAGACCTTCACCTATGCGACTATGCAACATGGCCAAAACCTACAGGTGGTTTTTTTATATGGGTCACTTTTAATAACAATATAAATATGAAGAAGATATTTAAGCAATCTTTGAACAATGGGTTATTGATAAATCCAGGTTTTATTTATAATGATAATAAGCCAACTATGCGACTTTCTTTTGCATTTCCAACTTACGATGAAATGGAGAAAGGAATTTTAATTCTTAAGGGTATAATCAAAAACAACGTAGATAACTTTACAGAATAGTCTTTTTTATAAACGACATTTGATAAAATAATCCTCTTAACCAATAATAAAAAAGCCGATATCCTTCGTATCAGGAAAATCGGCTTCACTCCAATTGGTAAACCATTTGTGTAGTTTCTTTTGAATATCTCTCTTCAATGGTTTCATCCAACTTGTACTTGTAACGATCAAAGCCAAATACCCTGCGTTCTTCCACAATCTGGCCCTTTTCATGAAGAAAGACACTTTCCTTATTTCAGAAAAGTGCTCGATTGTTAAAGATTTTTATATAAGAAGCCTAGAGCTAAAAATGCGAATTTTGTACACTAAGCTATTTTTATAGGTTTTCGGCTTTTTTTAGGTTAACTATTGCAACAAGGTACACATTGTTGCTTTCGCCACTAAAACATTCACTAAGGAAGATTTAGTTGCCACGAAACTCCGAAGCGGTCATTTACCCAACCAAACTTTTTACTGAAACCATAATCGTTTAAAGGCATAAGTGCTTGTCCACCTTCACCTAGTTTCTCAAAAAGATTGTCAAGTTCTTCTTCAGTATTACAAGTAACAAAGATTGAGAAAGAAGGTGTAAAAGTGAATTGATGTTTTATATAACTGTCAATACACATAAATTCTTGCCCTTTCAAGGTGAAAGTAGCCTGCATTACTGTGCCTTCTGGTCCAACTTCATTAGCCCCATATCTAACAATACTTGTAATTTGAGAATCCTCTATGATTGATGCATAAAAATTCATTGCTTCTTCTGCGTTGCCATCTTGAAACATTAAAAACGGTGCTACCTTTTCCATTTTCATCCACCTCCTAATTATATGTACTAATTTATTATAGTTGATTTCTTGTTGAAGGGCAGGTTACTTCAATAAGAGAAGGAACTACCGTAACGACAAGTTCCTTAATTCATGCCCTGTTAGTGGAGTTTTCTCACTACAACACCTTGATGCTTAATAATTAAAGATGAATTACTTTAATTCCTCTTTATCTATTCATTAATGTCATAAACTAAAATATCAAATAACTCATCATTTGTGTAAAGTAAAAATGCCCATTCCCCTTTTTCTGGTAATGCTATATTAGAAGGCATGTGTGCATCTGCGCCGTTATTTTCTCCAACAGCTTGCCTTGTCCAATAAGAATCTCCACCTGGTCCGTTATACAAAACTTGGTGAGCCGCTTGAGTTTCTTTGTGGAAACCAACAACAGTTAGTTCCGCATGATCAACACCCCATAAATGCCACATCCATTTTTGTCCGTTTAAAGTTGGCATACCTGCACCAATGACACCAGATTTGTTTTCATTTCCTATAATTCCTCTATTTCCAAACTCAACAGCTTTCCTCTCCCAATCAATTTTAGCGAAATCATTTTCTTGAACAAATGAAGGTATATCTTCTGGTAAGAGAATATTTTTTTCTATTGTTTCCTCCGAACTACAAGCAACAACAAGTAGCATACTGACTAACATAAAAAACAATGATATTTTTTTCAATAATTTCATCTCCTAACGTTAATTTTTTATAAACCTAATAAAGTAAATAATGCATAAAAACCCTTGCCGTTGTTTAAGTATTTGATCCGTTACTTTAAGTGCAATCCTTCACAATCTCTAATTATCTTAACATAAATATCCAATTTAACTACCAAGACTTATTCCATTATCTGGCCCTTTTCATGAAGAAAGACACTTTCCTTATTTCAGAAAAGCACCCGATTGTTGAAGATCATTGCAAAGCCTTATTGAACAAAAGATCGCTTTATGGAATAACAAAGGAACTTCTATAAGCTGGTTTCCTTCAAGAAGAGGCGAATAAGTATTTTGCATTGTACCCTTAGTTCACAAGAAGAAACATTACTCCTCGAAGTAATACCTCGAGTTTAAGAGTTCGATTACATTCCTCTCCACCCTGTAACATTAGCTGTTTGAGAATCTATATTTTGGATGTAGAATTTATATTCTTGACTTTTTATTACTTTCATATTTCTTCTACTGTTACCTCCTGAGTCTTCTAAGTAATAAAAGATTCCGTCGTCCTGTCCAACGATTCCGATACGGAGAGTTGTATTAGATGGTAGGTATATTAAACTCCACTGAATAATATCACCATCTTGAAGGCTGCTAATAGTCGAAAAAGTTGCATAATATCCTGCATTTATACTTGAATTAATGCTGCTAACTTTTAATTCCCCTAGTTCATGATTATCTAAATACTCCAAACCACTCTCATCAATTTCTTGTGACTTTTCAAATGAGATAGCTGTTTTATCAACCATCGGTTCTTCAGGTTGAATTGTTTGTTCCGATTCATCAATCATTGAATTGTCCAATATTTCTTCTGCTTCAATTGATTCAATAACATTTGTGTGTTCTTGATAAACTTTATCTTCTAAAATTTTATCAATGTTATCATGCTCCTCATATTGAACCCTTTCTTCATATTCCTCTTCAAATGAGGTTCCACTACTTCCACCCTGGTTAGGCTGATTAGCTACAAATGAATCAGATTCATTATTAAAAATATATTGATAACCAATAAACACACAAAAAACGAATAATGCAATGCTTGATGTGTATGCAAATTTATATCTCAGTCTGATGGGATCACTCAATTTATCTATATCAGCTTCCACTTTTCCTAATAGATTTTGATTTCTTGATTTATGCCATTTAATATCATTATTCAGCCCCTGTAATAAATTGTCGTACTTACTCTCGTCATATTGACTTTTCATATACATATCCCTCCTTTTGTAATTGTTTTTCAAAATTGAGAATTGCTCTAGGTAAAGTTGACTTCACTTTACTTTCTGACCAGTTTAGAATTCCTGCCGTTTCTTTAATCGAGAAATTCTTTATCTTCCTTAAAATAATAACTTCACGATAAGACCGTTTTAGTTTTTCTAATGCTTCAAAAAGTTCCTCTGAACTTTCATTTATCTGAGCAATTTCTTCTGGAGAAGAAGCTGTCGTATCAGTTTTTAAATCAAGAAGCTCTTTAATGAGCCTTATTGGTTTTCTTTTTCTTATGTAATCAATTGTTACATTATGAGCTATTCTAAATAAACCAAGTTCTCTCATTAGAATTTCTCTTAAATGAATGATAATTTTTATAAGCATATACAAATGTTTCATGTGTTAAATCTTCTGCTTGCTGATAATCATGAATCATCATTAGAATATACTTAAATATTGAATCACTATATAGCAAATACCAGTCTGTAATCTCTTTTTTACTTTTAGACAAACTCGTTCCTCCTTTCCAATTTCAGTTTCTCTACTTAGACGTAATTAAGTAACTGTATGTCGCATTAATTTCAAAAATCTTTCTAAATAATTTAATTCAAGTAAAAATAAAAAGCATGCTATGTTTCAAGCACACTATTAGTTATTATTCTTTTCATTTTGAAATTCTTCTTATTAAACAACCTCTTTAGTTTTAGTACATTTCTTCACAATCCAGTATCAACATTAACATAAATATCCAGTTTTGTTTGGAACTCTTATTCCATTAAATGGCCCTTTTCATGAAGAAAGAGCGCAATTCTTATTCCAGAAATGCGCCCGATTGCGGAAGATTGAAATTGCAAAAAAGCTACAGAGAATGGCTCCTTAGTTATTTTACTAAAGCACTTACTTAAAGAAGCTATAAAGGTGGTCACTAATTGACCACCTTTTACTCACACATTAACTTTATAATTAAGTGCTAACTCATCCCCAGGTAATCCCCTTATTCCCCCGTTATGTTTCGGTATTTCAAAAATTGTTATCTCAACATCTTGAGGGGATATACTCAATTCACTATTAATACGTTTAAATAGTAGGTTAATTAAATATTTTTTAGCTTCTACCGTTCGACCTTCAAACATACTAATCTCAATTACAGTATATGATTCAGTTCTTCCACTCGCAAAATAAAAATCTTATTTGTCCATAGGGAAAAAGCGATGAAATTTCTTATCCGTAGGAAATTCAAGAGCTTCCACCATACACGAATGAATAACATTCGATAGCGTCTCCTTAATTGGATTTAACCTATCCTTAACCCCCAAAATTTAAATTTGTCCCATTCTCATCTCACCTTTCTCTTCTCATCTAAACTAAGCTCAGCTAACAATAGATACTATTCTTTAAAGAAGCAACAAATTCCTTCTTCAAGTATTGCTCTCCATTAGTTTAAGTACAATTTTTCACAATGTCACCAGAAGTTCACTTCAAAGGTTAAACACAGAACCCTGCTACTCATTTATAAATAGGAGTTTTATTAACCTACTACTCCTTGAAATACATAAGGAACTGATTTATCTAGCAAATATTTAATACCATTTTTATGATATGGCATCATTTTATCAGCTGTTTTTAAATTTACCCATCTTACTTCTGAAATTGTTTCAGTATCTTGTATTGAAATTTCACCGCTTATTATCCTTGCTTTGAATGTTATAAAAATTGCATGATTGTCATCATTCGTCATAAAAGCTTCATTTACGGTAATTATGTGATCAACCTCAATAGTTAAACCAGTTTCTTCTTTAGCTTCGTGTATGGCTGCTTGTGATAGAGTTTCTCCTGGTTCAACAGATCCGCCTGGTAAAGACCAATTATCATATTTAGTGTTTTTAACCATTAAAACTTTTTCTTGTATTTCATCATAAATTAGTGAATATACTACATCTACTCTTTTCATTAAACCCACTCCTTGTACGTTTCTAATATATACATCATATAAAAAAAGCGACTGTACTTATTACGTAATCGCTCCCGTTTGTTTAAGTACATAACTTCACAATCTGCTGGTCAAAAGAAACCTATATTATATGTCAAAGAGCTATCAACGTTGTTCTTTCATCATTTTCATCTGTTATATACTCTATATTCTTATAACCAGCAGTTACTGCCTTAGAAAATATATGCTTAATAGTGATTTGGTCTTTTGAATAAATCGTTACATATGAGGAATCGATTAATAGGAGTACAAATTGACATTCACTTTCAACAAATTCTTGATATGTTGCAATCTCTCTCACATCTGACTTTTTGGGAAATCCCTTTAAATCAACAAATATAAGATAATAATCTTCTTTTGAAATTTCCTTGTGTAGTCTTTCCCCATCTAATATGCAGGTAGTTGGAAATAGGGGATTCCCTAATGTATTATTTTCAATAAAATATGATTCTCCACCACCAATTTTCCAAGTCAGTCCTTTTATATTAGTGCCATCCAATATCTCAAACAAATATTTCCCGTAAGCATTTAGAATTTCAAAAGATATGCCTCTCACTTGTAATCCCCATTTCTTTTTTTATTAATCCCTTCTTTAGCTTAAGTACACCCCTTCGCAATATCTAACAATAATAACATATATATCCAGTATTGTTGAAAAGTCTTACTCCATTAAATGGCCCTTTTCATGAAGAAAGACACTTTCCTTATTTCAGAAAAGCGCCCGATTGTGGAAGAAACGATCACCTGTTTTTACTGGATAGCGTTTAAGGTGATCTATTGGATAGATTTCTTTCCTATCCTAACTCACTGTTTTTTCTCTCTCTTTTTTAATTACTGCTTTATTATTTTGCTCTTTAAAGTCTTGATTAAGTGCTTTTATCAAACCATAGCACATGATTAAGGCAATGAATGTTAGTGGTAACGCACTAACAATGATAGCTGTTTGTAAACCAGCTAATCCCCCTGAAGCCATTAATACCACGGTAGAGGCTACTAGGATTACGCCCCATGTGACCTTTACTTTGTTTGAAGGGTTTAACTTTCCACCAGTCGTCTGCATCCCTAAAACAAAAATTGCTGAATCTGCAGAAGTAACAAAAAAGGTTGTGATAAGGGCCACCGTCAGAATGGAGAGTATTATCCCAAAAGGAAATTGTTGGTAAACGTAGAATAATGCAGTTTCAATTCCTTGTCCAGATACGTTTAAACCCTCAATAAATTCTAAATAAATGCCTGTTCCACCAAAAACAGTAAACCATAGAGCGCAAACAAGGGATGGAATGAGGAGAACAGCCAGAATAAACTCTCGTATTGTGCGACCTTTTGAAACACGGGCAATAAACATTCCGACAAACGGAGTCCAGGAAATCCACCATGCCCAATAAAAGATTGTCCAACCTTGTGTCCAAGCCGCTTCGTTGGCATCAAAAGGAGACAATCGCAATCCCATTAATGCTACATTTTGTACATAACTGCCTAATGTTGATGTAAACATATTAAGCAGGAATAAAGTAGGACCAAGAACAAACATTGTAATAAATAGTAAAACGGCAATGGACATATTTAGGTTACTTAAATACTTAATTCCTCTTGAAATACCTGTATTTGCTGAAATGATGAAGAGCACTGATATGATAGTTATAATCATGATTTGTACCATAAAGTTATTAGGAATACCTACAAGATATTCTAATCCGGCATTGATTTGAATTGATCCTAACCCTAGAGAGGCTGCTACCCCAAACAAAGTTGCAAAAACTGCCACCACATCGATCGTTTGACCGAGAGGACCTTTCACCTTTTCACCAAATACAGGATAGAGCGTGGCGCTCAATAAACCTGGTGCATTTTTTCTAAACTTTTGATAAGCAAAGGCTAATGCTACGATTGCATAGATGGCCCAAGCATGTAATCCCCAATGAAGCCATGTATACCGCATACCCAGAATGGCGGATTGCTCTGTACTTCCAGCTCCTAAAGGAGGGGTAGTAAAATGAGCAATTGGTTCAGAGACACCATAGAATAGGAGACCTATTCCCATTCCGGCAGAAAATAACATTGCAAACCAAGTGGGACGGCTGTACTCGGGTTTAGAATCAGGTTTACCAAGTTTGATTTTCCCATATTTGCTGAAAATCATAAAAGAAGCAAATATAAGAAAAAAAGTAGTGACTAACTGATAAAACCAACCAAATGATTCAAGAATAAAACTTTGAACGACTGTCATTGCAGCAGCAAACTGTTCTGGTATAAGCACACCAACTAATAAAAAAATAGTAGCTATACCTACTGAAATTTTGAAAGTCGACCTATCGTTACGTTCCAAAACACATCACTTCCTTTTTCAGATCTTCTCTTAGAATTTATCCTTATAGTTCTTTAACTCTTCTATTGATTGAACATCAACAGTTGTTCCTTGTTCACTCTCCTCTCTCATATTAAAGAAACTAACTTTTTAAAGAAGGGTTTGACACGTATAACTTTAGTACAACGTGTCAAACCAGATTGATTATTCGACTTTCATACCTATTGACTCTAAGACAAAATTGTAAAATTTGGTAACGTGTTGTTCAATCGGTACTAAAATTCCGCCATTCTTGTATGCTCTTGATCCCATGTTTTCTTGACACCACTCGCACGCATCAAAATCTTGCATATTCACACGATGGAACAATTCAACAGCATCTACTAGATCAAAATCCGATTTTTCCATTTCTTCTGGATCAAATAACCATTCACAAATTACTTTCGATTTCTCCGCACTAATTGGAGTGATACGATGAACAATGACATGGTCCGGTGTTAAATTAATAAATACGAGCGGAAGAATCGTTATGCCATAATATAAACGATCATCTTCTGGATGCAATCCTTTTAGCATCGGACGATTGCCTTTGCCGCTTATTGAGAAAGCATCTAGTTCATCATTAAACATGGCTCCTCCACCGACTGAATTTTGAGTACCAATACCTGAACGGAATTCCGGAAGAGTCGCTGTTAATTCAGGATGAATAGAAGAACAATGATAACATTCTTGGAAATTTTCCACGATGAGTTTCCAATTTGCTGCTACCTCGTACTCTTTACGATGAGCGACTTTTAAATCTTGAATTTGATATCTACTGAATGTAGCAAGCTCGCCAAAACGGTCAATTATTTGCGTATCTAATTGTTGTTCAACTGGTAGTGGGTTTTCTGCTAGGCTCAGCCAAATCATTCCATGCCATATTCGAAGGTGCACAGGCTCTAAGCCATAGTTTTCATTGTTAACCAACTCATCACGGCACTCACTTGTATTTGGAACTCCAACCAATGAACCATCAAGACCATAACTCCAAGAATGGTATGGACAGCGAATAACTCCCGTTTTGCCGCAAGGGTCATTACAAAGTGTCGCTCCACGATGACGACACGCATTTATGAACGCACGAAGCACATTGTCTTTTCCTCTGACAATTAGAATATTTTCGTTCTGCACCTTTGTTGTAATGTACTGGCCTGGCTTCCCTACCTCATATTCAAAGCCAACTAAACTCCATGTTTTAGCAAAAATCTGCTCTTTTTCTAGTTCAAAGATTTCCGGAGATGTATACAGCTCTCCTTTCAATGTTTCCTTTAATTTCCCTTTTTCACTTGCTGCAGTCTGATTCATTGCCATCTGCCTTTCCTCCTTTATCGTCTAAAAAAAATGTATTGCCGTAAAAAAACCTACTGATAGATAAAACGCTGGGGTTTGAATAAATCTATTGGATGACTGGTTTGCCCATTAATAACTAAGTCTGCTAAAACCTCCCCTACAACACTTGCAAACTTAAATCCATGCCCGGAAAATCCAGCTGCAACCGTTACTTGCGGGTGAGCCGGGTGAGCAGAAATGACAAAATGCTCATCAGGTGTGTTCGTATACATACAAGTTTTCCCTTGTAAAAAACGACCATTTAACTTTGGAATGCCTTGGGCAAGATAGCTTCTCATCATTTCTACTTCATCGTCATACACGTTTCGGTCAATGCTGTCTGGGGTACAAGGTTTTCCCTTACGGAAGAAGGCGACTTTTGCTCCTTCAGCTCCTAGTGCTGAAGAAGGAAAACCATATAATTGCACATTATCTTCTGCTTCCCATATATAAATCGGCTGTTTTCCAACACGGAAGGGTTCGATTCCTCCAGTTGGCTCAAAGAACATTTGAATATGACGTTCTACTTGTAAACTTACACCTAAGTCGTTCAATAGCTGAGGTGCCCAAGCTCCTGCAGAAATAATTATTTTTCCTGCTTCATACGTTCCGTTAGCTGTCACAACACGTACACCTTCACCAGAAGGATGGGCTTCCCAGGATTGAACTGCTTCAAAGAATCGTAGGTCAGCTCCGTGTTTTTCCGCTTGAAGAAGATGACTATAGACACTTAGTTCCGGTCTGACAAATCCAGCCTTTGCTTCATATAAGGCTAGGGTATTATCAGATGGGTTAAATAACGGGAAACGTCTACGAATATCATTTGCCTCCAACACCTCATAAGCAAGATTCCACTGCTTTGCACTTTCAATGCTCCCAGATACCGTTAAGCTATCAGGAGGACCCATCATTAATCCGCCTGTTACCGTCAAAATCTCTTCTCCACTTTCTCTTTCAATCTCGTCCCATAATTCATAGGCGCGAAGCAATAAGGGAACATAAGCAGGATCTTCAAAATAAGATTGTCGAATAATCCTTGAGCCGCCATGACTCGACCCTTGATCATGTGCCGGGCCAAACTGTTCAAGCCCAAGTACCCGTTGACCTCTCTTCGCTAATTGATAAGCAGCCGTACTCCCCATTGCTCCTAAACCGATGATAATGACATCATAAATTTTCGACATAGGACACCTCCTGTTTTCCCATTTTTTTATTAGACAGTCACAACAGATTCTCTGATGATTTTTGCTGTGTAACGCTCTCCGAAGTATTCAATACTTAATTCCTTGCTTGCTTTTACAGCTTCAGGTAATACCAATACATGTACAACCCCTTTGCCGAGATGATATGCATATCCAGCACTTGTGACAAAACCAACCGCTGTATCTTCATCAAATACAGGTTCATACCCCATTACAACCATTGAAGGGTCATTCAGTTCTAATGTAATTGCCAGAAGTTTCGGTCCCTCATCATTACGTTCAAGCAACGCTTCTTTTCCAATGAAAGTTTGTTTGTTAAGGTCAACCATATGATGAAGCCCTACTTCATATGGGCTATGCTCACTCCAAAAGTCTTTACCACTTCTTAACTTAAGTGATTCGATTCGAAGATTTTCAAGGGCACGGTCTCCAACGGCAATGAGCTGATATGGTTGTCCGGATTCAACTAATCGATCCCATAATTGCAATCCTTGAGCGAAAGTCGTAAATAACTCCCATCCTTCTGTACCAAGATAGGAATCATAAACAGCTAATACGGTAACATTTCCAATAAACAATTCTTTGGCTTGTCCAGGCTGCCATACCTTTGATGTAAAGGCTTCAGGAGCAAGAGACTGCAGCACGTCTGATGCCTTAGGCCCGATTACGGCAAGACTGCAAGTTGCAGCTGTTACATCTTGAATCACAACTCTACTTTCTATTGGCAAATGTCTTTTAATCCAACTAGCTTCCACTGCACCTGTGCAAAGAACAAGAAAGGCTGCTTCTCCTGTACGGATGACCCTGATTTCATCTTTGATGCCAGCTAATTCATTTAGCATGAACGTGTTCATTACTTGGCCAACCGAAATGTCAATATTTCCTGTTGTTAATTTTTGTAAAAATTCAACTGCATCCTCTCCCTTGATTTCTAATCGTTTTTTGGCAGCTGTAGCATCATAAAGTCCAGCATATTGCTTAGTATGCAGGTGCTCAGCTTCAATCGTTGGCTCCCAATATTCTGCGGCCCAACCTTTTCGCTTGAAAATGGCATTTTTATAGTTTTCAACAAGTAAGGCATTTGCGTCATACCATTGTGGCTGCTCCCATCCCAATTTTTCGTTAAAGGAAGCCCCTAATGATTTTTGCCGTAGATAAAATGGGCTGACACGCATCTCACGCGCTGTTTCTGGCGGCATAAAAGGGTGATGGATAGCATATACTTTTTCAAAATTTTCAATCGAGCGCTTTTTATAAAATGTCGGGTTTAGGGCAAAGTTATCAAAGCGATTAATGTCACACAGCTCCAAATCGAGACTTGGTGTACCATTGATGATCCATTCAGCCATTGCTTTTCCTACACCGGCAGAATGAGTAACCCAGATCGCTTCCGCCACCCAGAATCCACGAACATTCTGCGCCTCCCCAAGCAGCGGCATTCCATCAGGCGTAAACGAGAAGATGCCATTGATTCCTCTTTTTAAACCTGCTTGTGTTAATCCAGGAAGTAGCTTAAGTGAATCTTGCCATGGTTTTTCAAAATCTTCCGGTGTAAATGGCTTTACAGATGGCATTTCTTTCGTTTCGCCATATTTGGTAATTTCACGAATCTCAACAGGCAATGGACGATGTTGATACGAGCCAATGCCCAATCCGTTGAACACTTGACGATAATACATAGCACGATCTTGATCACGGATAAGAGGAGCTGTTACTTCTTCTGTTTCGTCAGCTAATTCCTGTAAATCATTCGTAAACACATATTGATGTGCCAGTGGTTGAAGAGGAATCGTCACACCTGCCATCTCCCCAATACGAGGTCCCCAAAATCCGGCACAGCAAATAACGATATCAGCTTCAAATCTTCCAGCCGTTGTTTCAACAGCTTTTATTTGGCTGTCTACAACATCAAAGTCGGTTACTTCTGTATGACTATAAAATACCGCGCCTTGAGATATAGAAAATTCAGCCATTTTTTCATTAGCACGAAGCGGTTTGGCTATTCCATCTGACGGTACATATAGTCCTCCATAAATATTTTCCGAATTGATAAGTGAACACTTTTCCTCACATTCTTCCGGTGAAAGAATAAATGATTCCATTCCCCACGATGCAGCTAACCCTGCCTTACGTTTCAAATCCTCTAACCGTTCGGGAGTACTAGCTACTTCAATACTTCCAACAGAATGAAAAGATGGTTTTTCGTCAGAGCTTAACTCTTTAAAACATTCGACTGTTTGATTGGCCAAGGTTGTTAATAGCTTTGAAGAATTAAGTTGAAACACAAGTCCAGGGGCATGAGATGTCGACCCCCCTGTTTCAAATAGTGGTCCTTGCTCAATGACCGTAATGTTTCGTTGACCCATTTTGCTTAAATAGTAGGCAGTGCTACATCCAACAACACCAGCTCCAATGATGATAATTTTCTTTTGATCCATAACGCGGCATCCCTCTCCTTCTTGCTTATAACAAAAATTAATTTGTTGAGGGAATTATAACTCTCATACTCAGAATTTTTAAACAATTTTCGTCAGAAAATATAACACATAATTTTCAAGGTCTTTTTTTTTGATTGTTCGTAAAATGACCCCTTTTTTTCTTGTATAGCTACTTGTATAGCTAAAATAAACAGCAATTTCACAGGAATAACGAACTTTTTTTGGAATGGAATTATCTACAAGTTAACTTAGCTTGTTTTGGTTTGATGGAGTGAGCAGGAAAAACTAGTTGGTTGATCATGAATTTGTATCTAAGGATCGAAACGTAATTATGCCAATATGAGCTTCTCATTTTTTTGTAGAGTGGATCCTTTACCGAATTAGACAAACACGCATGCTACTATATCAATCCGTTCTTCCATAGTATATTTTTTGTAACTATATGATTTCAAAGTGCGTACTTATTTTTTGTCAGCATCTCATCTACACTAAAAACCATATCAACTAAACTAAATTATTAAGGAGTAAACATTTTATGGCACTTCAGTTAGCGTTAGATCTTGTAAACATTTCAGAAGCATATTGATGTTGTAGAAATTAGAACACCTGTTGTGATTAACGAAGGTCTTCGTGCGGTAAAAGAAATCAAAGAAGCCTTTCCTTCTTTAAGAGTGTTGGCTGATTAAAAATTATGGACGCTGGTGCTTATGTGGTGTCATTTACTTTTGGCGATGAGAATGAAGGAAATGAGGAATCTTGAATGTTTAAAAGGCTATTTTCCAATGAAAGGACATTAGAGAAAATTGTATACCTCCCCCCATTAAAAACGACCCAATTAAATTCTAATAATGCACTACATTTTTTGTCGATTCTAATTGATTTGCGTGTAGAAAATATCAAAATCGGTATTCGTAACTATTCAATGACTTATTGGGACAAATTAGATATTACAACTTGCATAGCAGAAGAAAAGAAAAGTGTGCTTTTGAATAATATAGAGTTAAATTTGGAAGCAGACACTCACGATATAGATTTCCAGTGGAAGGATGAAGTAACTTTTATGTTATCCATATATAATAAAAGGATTTCTGGGATCGTTGGAGTCATTCTCATTGGTAAAATCCCTATCAATAAGAAGCCACTTCTCATTTCTAGCTCCAAGGCCAATACAGCGGACTGAAAATAAGTTACTTTAATAAATATCCCTTATAGTCTTACTTTAAATCATAAGTCCAAAGGGTGTTCTTCCAAATAATCTATAGTTTCAGTTCATTTCTTTGATAGAACTTATTGTTGTAAGGAATTACGTGTATTGTGAGTCCATCCCATTTGTGTATTTACAAAATAAATATCGATTACTCATACCAGTCTGAATGTAGATAGGTTGCTGAATCAAAAATAAATTTATAATAGGCTAAATCTTTCAAAGGTGAAACTCTGATTATAAACCATAGTAGATAATGTCGATGGCCAATTACATTGTAAATATTCTGAATATTTATACTATTCCGCCACGAACTATAACTCATATTTTTTCATATCTATCCTAAACGTTCGTGAAATACTGATTTTACTACTTTTTTAAAAAGTAATTAGCGGCAATAATTCGTAAATAACATAGCCTTTGAAATTTCTGGTGTTCTAATAAAGAGTTATCAATTGTCTATGAGGTGAAATAAATCATATTAATCTAAAAAATAGCTATTAATGTTCGACAAAAGAATATACCAAAGAGAAAAACAAAAGTTGTACTAAAGAGGCGGATTTCATGTATCTTTTATAAAATTTTTTCTAACAGTATACTTTTAGTCACTATATGATATTAAAGTGCGTACTTACTTTATTGAAAAATTTAACCTAGAATAAGTTATAGAAACATGATAATAAAAATTTAAATGAGGAGTGAAGAAGATATGAAACTTCAATTAGCATTGGATCTTGTCAATATTCCGGAGGCAAAGGAAGTAGTAAATGAGGTACAGGAGTATGTTGAAATTGTAGAGATTGGTACACCAGTTGTCATTAATGAAGGGCTTAGAGCTGTAAAAGAAATTAAAGAAGCGTTTCCTTCTTTACAAGTATTAGCCGATTTAAAAATCATGGATGCAGGTGCATATGAAGTGATGAAGGCATCTGAAGCTGGTGCTGATATTATTACTGTACTTGGAGCAACTGATGATGCAACAATCAAAGGGGCTGTGGAAGAAGCTAAAAAACAAGGGACACAAATTCTTGTCGATATGATTAATGTAAAAGACTTAGAACAGCGTGCATATGAAGTGGATGCACTTGGTGTGGATTATATTTGCGTTCACACAGGCTATGATCTTCAAGCAGCTGGAGAAAACCCTTTTGAACAGCTTCAAGCCATTAAGCGTGTCGTAAAGAATGCAAAAACAGCAGTAGCAGGTGGGATTAAATTAAACACACTTCCAGAAGTGGTACAATCACAGCCTGATCTTGTGATTGTAGGCGGTGGTATTACAGGACAAGAAGATAAAAAGGCAGTTGCTGCTCAAATGCAAAGATTAATTAAACAAGAAACTTTTGCATGAGAAGAGGAAAATAATTATGCAGACAACTCAATATCTCACTGAAATCTTAAAAGAGTTAAATCGTACCGCTGACTTACTAACTAATGAAGAAGCTGAGAAAATGGTAGACCATGTTCTTGAATCAAAGAAAATTTTTGTGGCTGGTGCAGGGCGATCTGGATTTATGGCTAAGTCCTTTGCAATGCGAATGATGCATATGGGTTTAGATACTTATGTAGTAGGCGAATCCGTCACCCCTAACTTAGAAAAGGACGACATTTTGATTATTGGATCCGGATCAGGAGAAACGAAAAGTTTAATATCGATGGCTGAAAAAGCAAAAAGCTTAGGTGCAACCGTAGCGCTTGTGACCATTTTTCCTGAATCAACGCTTGGAAAAGTAGCCGATATTTCTATTAAATTACCTGCCAAATCTAAGACCGAAACAGACAGTGAATTTAACACCATACAGCCAATGGGATCATTATTTGAACAAACGCTCCTATTATTCTTTGATGCCATTGTATTAAGAGCTATGGAGAAAAAGGGATTGAATTCCGAAACTATGTTTGGCAGACATGCCAATCTTGAGTAGAAAAAGAAATTTTGGTTAGATCCTTAGATAAGTTTCTTAAAGTTAAGACTGCTACAATTTGAAACAGCATCATGATTTAACATATAATCCTAATTACGACAATGATCCTTATAAAAAGGCTCCGGACTTAATAAAAAATCCGGAGCCTTTTCAATGCAACATAATAGTTTCGTATATTTATATATCTCTAATCTCCTGCTTTAAAATCACTTTTGAGAAGTCTCATAACATGCTGTTTATATTTTTAGCAAGAATTGAGTTATTCAAATAAACCAGACTAAAACTGAGCTAAGCCGTTAATAGAAGAAAAAGATTTTTCACTTGATAAATTCAATTTTTTCTACTCTTTGTTTCATAACAGTCTCCATATGGTGTTTTCCCCATTCGTACATAGAATCAAGAATCGGCATCAGAGTTTTTCCTTTTTCACTAAGTGAATATTCCACTTTGGGTGGAACAACGGGATAAACTTTACGCTCAACAATAAAGTCTTTTTCCAACTCTCGCAACTGATTAGCAAGCATTTTTGGGGTAATATCTGGGATAACAGACTTCAGTTCACTGAATCGTTTCGTTCCCTCTTTACCCAAGTACCATAAAATAGGCAACTTCCATTTACCTCCAATAATAGAAAGTGTTAACTCCTTTTCACAGTTAAACATCTTATCACAAGTATTATACCCCATGTGTTTCCCCCCTAGGAAAAATAAATAACAATATGTCTTTTTCGAAACTACTATATTATTAATTCATTTTAAATTGTTTTTTTAAATTACATTACAATTATGTCAGAGTTCCTAACATAAATTTATGTATTCATTTTTCTAAATCTTAAACATTAGTATGTTCAAGATTTAGAGATTAGTTTTAAGCTAACAAAAAATTTTCAGCAGAATCCCAATGCGGCATTGCAATTATAGGAAAGAGATAGTCTTGGTACTTTCATTACAGATTTGGTTCTACAGATCCTTTCTTGGATGGCAGAGGATATCGAGACCGAATTCGAAAACGGCAGCGTGAAGGAGTTGATGTAGCTTTGCAAAACGGCGCAGCTTTTGGCTTGCCAAAAGATCAGGTAACAGATGGGTTTAAAGAAGTGTACCATCGATGGAAAACAGGAGAGATGACAGCTGTGAAGGCTATGCAGGAAGTAGGTCTAAAAAAGAAGACCTTTTATAAATCTGTCAGGGAGTATGAAGAAGGAGTACAAAAATAAACCTATATAATAGGAAGAAACTCGTCAAAAAATTAACATCTATCGGTGAGCAGGTGCTTTTTCATCTCCCCGTGATGTATTTTTTAAAAGGGTGATTTGCATCCAAAACAGCTTATCTTGTAAAATAATGAAAAAAAGAAAGACAACAAAAAAGTAACCCTCCATATCAACCGGAACAAAGGGTTACTTTTTGAAAAACAATATAACTGTATACTTAAAACGCTTTGTTTTTAATACACATCACGTTGATAACGCCCTTGCTTCTGCATATGTTTAAGATACGCTTCAGCTGCATCGCGGGCCATCGCGCCTTCTTTTTCAATAACAGTAATAAGCGCTTCGTTAACGTCTTTCGCCATATGTTTCTTATCCCCACAAACGTAGAAATACGCTCCTTTTTCAATCCATTCAAACAATTCTTTGCTATGTTCGAGCATTTTATGTTGCACATAAATTTTTTGAGACGTATCACGGGAGAAGGTAGTATCAAGTCTTGTCAATACCCCATCTTGTTGATATTTTTCCAACTCACTTTGATAAAGGAAATCTGACGCTGCATGCTGGTCTCCAAAAAATAGCCATGACCGGCCAGTAGCTTTATTCACTGCTCGTTCCTGGATAAAAGAACGGAATGGTGCAATGCCTGTCCCAGGCCCAACCATAATAATATCTTTATCTTGAGACTCTGGCAAATAGAAGTGTTTATTTGCTTGAACAAAGACTGGAAGCGTATCTCCTTCTTGAACACGTTCTGCACATAAAACAGAACAAACGCCTTTTCGATCACGTCCGTGCGCCGTGTAGCGTACAGCACCGATGGTTAGATGAACTTCATCTGGATTAGCAGTAATACTGCTTGCAATAGAATAGAGACGCGGCGTCATTTTTCTTAATAATGAGACGATTTCTTGAGCTGAAGCCTTCCATGGACCAAAATCACGTAACATATCAAGCAGATCACGCCCATAACAATATTCCTTTAGTTGAATTACATTTTCAACCAGCACAAGCTTTTGCAGCTCTTCGTTTTCTGAAAATACAGCTGCCTGTTGTAAAATCTTCTTCGTCAGCAGTGTAATTTCAAAGTAGCTTATTAACGCTTCCTTCAGTAGCAGTGTCTCACCTTGCTTACTAACAGTTACAACCGCTTCTTCATCCCATTCCATTTCCTTAATAAGAGAAGCCACAAGCTCTGGATCATTTGATGGGATAACGCCAAGTGCATCACCTGGGACATAAGAAAGGCCTGACCCTTGTAATGATAACTCAATATGCCTTGTTTCCTTGCTAGAGCCAGCTCTATTTAAATTAATATTTTTTAAAATCTTTGCTTGAAATGGATTGGTCCTTGAAAATGGGAGTTTCTCACTTTTGGCATTTTTAGTATCTAAATTAAGTTTCATAGCTCTTAACCTCCAAAGATAGATATATTGCTTGTATAACAAAAAATAAAATGTATCATCCTAACACTCTAAAACTACTATGTAGCATTTCATAGAGAAACTTAAATAATATAACAAGCATAAAAACAAGCACCATAATGTGATCGAATTTGACTGTACGACTTCTTTACGAAGAAAAAACCATATCTAAAAAATAGCCAACATACCCCACCTAAAATTCGATACGAGCTCTGTTCCTATCAATCTCCTCATCCTCGTAATCTTCGTTTATATTATATTGTCTACCACATAGAACATACTGAATTACTTGTCTTTCTTCTGCTTAGATATCTCTGATATTAGTGTTTCTACCTATACTCATTACTGTATTAAAGATTTTCTTTTTAATTTAATCGTCCCACTGTACACATGCAGTTGAACTTAAGGTTTCTCCAATAAGAAAGCCACGTTCATCTGTATAATCAATTTGGACCTCTTCATCTAAATAACGTTTCGTAAAACGATCCATTCGAATCTGGATCCCCTCGTACTCAATAATCGTATCGTTTCGTCGCGATTCATCAAAAACTAGCGTAAACTTAACAGTCATCCCGCATCCCCCAGCTATATCAGCGTCAATTCGAGGAGATTGTTCGTCCTTGAACACCATTTCTTTTAGCTTTTTCAACGCCACCTCTGTTAACGTAATAACCATCGGATTCTCTCCTTCTCACCAGTGTCCTACCTTTTAATATCACACATTCGCTTTTGCTGCACGGACCTGTTCATCTGCATGGTAGGAAGAGCGAACGAGCGGGCCTGCTTCACAGTGACTAAACCCTTTTAACAATGCAATTTCCTTTAATTCATTAAACTCCTGTGGGCTCTAATATTTTTGTACTTTTAAATGGCGTTTCGTTGGCTGTAGATATTGACCAATTGTTATAATATCAACATCGTTAGCACGAAGGTCATCCATCGTTTCTTGGCTGTACCAACTATAACTTGAAGAAATCTCTTTCTTGCTACTGACTTACTTTTCTATGAAAACTGTTTAAACATTATGCTTCACTACTTTTTTACATACAAAAAAGGACAGAGAAGGGTAGCATAACGTTCTCTACCCTTCTCTGTCCTTTTACCTGAGAGTTTAACTCCATTCTTAATTCAAAGAGTCTTCCCCTTTGGTGGCGTACTACTGTATACGCGCTCTCCAGAGGTGCGTCCCGTTGTGGTTCATTCTACCTGAGAGATTTGTTTCCAAGGGTCTTTTTGGAACTTGCTCCTTCGGTGGCTTGTCGCATTGCACTCTCCCACAACCATCATCCGCCATTATGAAATTATACAGATTGAAACTTTAATTGTTTTTTACTACACATGATTGATCAGAAAAAAATTATCTTCCTACCTGCAGTGAACCTTACTTTCATAGTTTTTAAATCTATATTTCTTTATAGTTTTAATATAAAGACTAGTTGAAGATATTCATATTAATTTGTCAGGTAAACTTACGTGGTTTTTGATAGTACAATAAACTCATATCACTATTAAGTAACTTCTAGACCGTAGATATACTTATACTACTGCTCTACAGAAGACGTCGGATAAGTGTGGAAAAGTAATATTTATCTATTCTACTTGGAATATAATCCATACATATAATGAAAAAGGGAAAGTTCACAAAAGGATGAACTTCCCAAAATGAAGTTAAATTCATATTTTAATTTTCTTGGAATTGCATCTTAGTTTAAATAATCAAAGACTCTAGAAACAACATCCCAAAGTATTGTTCTTTTATGAGCGTAACCTTATTAATAAAATAAGGATTCAACTGGAACTCTCTCAAATACATATAATTTAAAAAGCCTCTAGTATTAATAGATTTTCTAGGTAATGTTGAACTTCTAGTGCTGCAATACATCCATCCCCAGTAGCAGCTACTACCTGCCGGACTGCATTTTGTCTAATATCTCCTATCGCAAAAATTCCAAGGATATTCGTTTTCATTCGATTATCCGTTATGATCCACCCTTCTTCATCCGTAATATTTAGATTTTTCACGAAATCTGAAACAGGGTTCATCCCTATATACTCAAACACACCATCAACCGGAAAACTCTTCTTTTCACCTGTTTTTATATTTTCAATAAGGACATGAGTTACTTTATCCTCTCCTATAATCTCATTGACAACAGTATCATATATCACATCAATTTTATCATTATTAAGCATCCGCTCCACTAAAATAGGCTGAGCTCTGAATTGGTCCCGGCGATGAAGGACGGTTACTTTCTTAGCAAACTTAGTTAAAAAAACCGATTCTTCTACGGCAGAATCTCCCCCACCTATAACAACTAGTTCTTTTCCCCTAAAAAAGGCTCCATCGCAAACGGCACACCATGATACACCTCGACCTGAAAATTCTTCTTCTCCAGGAACGCCCAACTTTTTATATTTAGTACCTGTAGCAATAATGACAGATTTAGTCTGATAAGTTTTATTCCCTGCATATACTACTTTAATATTGCCCTCGTTTACAATGTCTTCTACATTTGCTTGTTCATACCTGGCACCAAAGCGTAAAGAGTGCTCAAACATCTTTTGCGCTAAATCTGGTCCAGATATATGTGAATAGCTAGGGAAATTCTCTATCTCTTCCGTATTTTGAAGTTGTCCACCTGGCACTCCACGATCTAAAATTAACGTTTTAAGATTGGCCCTTGAGGTATAAACAGCGGCTGTCATACCACCAGGACCTGCACCAATAATAATGACATCGTAAATGCTATAGCTCATATACAACACCTCTTCTTTCCAAGTAAACAGGATCTGTTAATACTCCTTAAAGATATTGAGAAATTAAGCCCTTTAATTTCTCCTCTGGAGAAAACCCTAAACTCTGTTTAGCCACTGAACCATTTTTAAAAATTAAAGTAGTAGGAACACTCATAATATTAAATTTTTCTGCTAATTCACTGTTTTCATCAATATTGACATCTCCAAATGTCACATTCTCTATAGTAAGGGATAAACTATCCAATACTGGGGCAATCATTTTACACGGACCACACCATGGCGCGCCAAATTTAATGACCGCTACCTCATTAGAATTTGTAATTTCTTCAAAATTAGCTTTATTAACTGCTACTACATTCGACATTGAAATTTCCCCCTTTATGAGCCATTCTTTCATTTTTTCACTTATACTCCTCATTCGTCATGCTAAGGAGTCTAAACATTCAGATTTATGATTCTATATAGCTATAAAATAAGTAAACCCCATAATTATTTACAATGTTTTTTGGCCTGGTTTCCAGTTAGCTGGACATAATCCCCCTGTCTGAAGTGCCTGAAGCACTCGAAGTGTTTCATTCACATCACGCCCAATATTATTGTGGAATACAACTTGGTACATTAAGTCACCTTCAGGGTTAATAATGAACAATCCCCTAAGTGCAATGCCTTCGTCTTCAATAAGTACGCCGTATTCCCGGGAGACAACATGGTTGGTATCAGCAGCTAAAGGATAGTGCAACTCTCCTAGACCATTATCTAGACGATCAGTATTAATCCATGCAAGATGCGTATGTATGGTATCTGTAGAAACTCCGATTACCTCTGCATCTAAATCTTGAAACTCCTCATAACGTTCAGACATTGCGGTGATTTCAGTTGGACAAACAAAAGTAAAATCCATCGGATAAAAGAATAGTACGGTCCATTTACCGTTCTTCATATTTTCTTCTAAACTTACTTTCTTAAATTCCTTATTGGGCATAACTGCATCCATTTCAAAGCGCGGTGCTTGTTTACCTACCATACGTTCTACCATTTTATTCATCCCCTTATTTAATTTTTTATGTTATTAACATGTTAATATATTAATCAATCAAGCCCTTTGTTTCCTTAAACAAGCCATATACTCAATATGATCTTAATTGATGTATGTTACAGTCTAATTATCCATATAAAGATGACCTCTTTGGATATAGAAAAGTGTTGAAGTATCAAGTTGGAATTATATAAAAATGTTATATGAATTTATAAACTAAATTGGCAATAATGTTACCGCTTCTTCTGCTTCCAAGTTCTCAATCATTTCATGCCAAGACTTTGGCTTATTTGACAAGACCGAATAATAACGTTTCAAAAATTTCACAATTAGTTCTGTTTTCACTTCAGTGCTGCTGGATTCCATTGGAAGAAAACAAAGATCAAGTCCTGTTACGGCCTCTCCATCATTGTGCCAGGATGGATGGACATAAGGAAAATTTAGACGCTTATAACCAAGATGGGACAGTACCTCCCGGCGAACATATGGATCCATAGATTTCACTGCGCCAAATTCATGATATTCTACCCGATAAGGATCATAAATTTCGGCGAACATCCCGAAAAGCTGCTTTCCACTCGCTACGGCTAAGGCGTTTAAGTCCTCGAACCTCTTTTGGGCTAAAAACGGACCAATGCCGAGCCCGTCGCGGCCAATGATTGTAAAGTCTGTCATCGCAACATTAAAATCCTCATAATAGCGATACTCCGTCGCCCCTACTACCTCCCCTTCAAGATCAGCAACAAAGACACGGATTCCTGGATCTTCGAGAGGTTCTTTCCAAAGGTCGAATTCCAATACTTCTTCTGGAGGAAATATGTCTTGCATTAATTGATGCATTTGTTTGAATAAAGGATCTCGTATACTCTCAATTCTTCGATATTCCATTTTCGTCCTTCTCCTTGTTTCAATATTCATGTGTAGAAAGGGTTTTTCCATTCCATGAGCGCTCCATAATTGGAAGACTCTGTATCCTCCAAATAGTTATCTACTATTTTAATAGGAGTACGGCCGCAGCGAAGTAAAAAGGTGATGACAGGATCTTTTAGTTCCCCTTTTACGACTGCCTCAAGGTATTGTACCGGCGTCATCTCCTTTGCTTTTTTATGATACCCCGGCATTCTGCCTCCGCCTAACAACCGGTCCAGCCCCTTGTGAACGACAACATCATACATTGCTAGCATTAGCCATTTTCCTAATCTTAATTTTCGATAGGAAGGCCGCACGCTAATATCGACGACATAAAGAGTCTTTCCATTAGGATTATGATTGCTAATATAGCCATTATCCGTAATCTCTTCCCATGTATGCTCCGGATGATTTGGGTCAAAGTCAACAAGCAACCCGGTCATTGAACCCGCAATCTCACCATTTACCTCAATGCATAACGCTCCCTCGGGAAACAAGGTAACATGGTTGTGTAATTGCTCCGTATTCCACCATAATTCAGATGGGAATGGCGGAGGGAAACTTTCCTGTTGAATGCGAATTAAACCAGAAAAATCCTCTTCTTTATAATTACGGATCACCGCCAGGGCAGGACGATCCTCGTCGAAGACAAAAAACTCTTTTTGATACACGGCGACTCCTCCTTACTTACACTTGTGCGATGAGTTCTTTTTTGGGTTCCCAATCTGGATAAAGATCGGTACGACGATCACGCCATGTGGTGACAGAACCACTTTCACGAACCTGATATAACAGCTCTAAATCCAAATCAGCCGTTACAATCATATCTTGATTGATTTCACCTTCTACTAGAATACCTCGGGGAGGGAATGGAACATCGTTTGGCGTAATCACTGCTGCCTGTCCAAAATTACCTCGCATAAAGTCAACGGTAGGAAGGGAACCAACTGTACCGGTAGTAACGACATACACTTGATTTTCAACGGCTCTCGCATGGCTAGTGTAGCGAACACGATGAAATCCATGACGGTCATCGGTACATGAAGGACAGAAAATGATATCAGCCCCCTTCGCTTTCGCCATTCGGACAATTTCCGGAAATTCGATGTCATAGCAGGTCAACATGGCAATTGTTCCTTTGTTAGTCTTGAACACTTCTAGGCTTTCACCAGGGGTCATGTTCCATTCCTTCACTTCCGTCGGAGTGATATGAAGCTTTGCCTGTTCTGCGACTCTTCCATCCGGATAGAACAAATGAGCAACATTGTATAATCGGTCACCTTTACGAATGACATGAGTTCCTCCAATTATATGCATCTTTGTTTGCTTCGCGAAATTTATAAATAAAGACCGATACTGTTCCGTAAAATCAGGCAAATCTTGAATTGTCAAAGAATTGCCTTGCTGATTGCCAATAGACATTAGCTGAGTAGTGAAAAATTCCGGGAACATGACAAAATCCGCTCCAAATTCTTTAGTTGTTTTCATATAATGTTCTACTTGTTTGGCAAATTCGTCTAAGGATTGTATCGTGCGTAGCTGATATTGAATCGCTGAGACTCTTAGTTTCATAGCCTTCTCCTTTCTTAACATCTTTATATGCCTTCTTTGAAGTTCTTATTTTTAAACAACGAAAGTACTGGATAAGGAGAATCAAGACACTTCAGGTCCTTATAAGGTAGAAATAACCCTCTATGGTCTCTTTTATTTTCGTTATTACATAAACACGACCATCAATAAAAAACACTCTTAACCCCTGCCGGATATAATCCTATAAGTATTTCAACCTTTTTACTCAGAAGGTATCTAATCTAAATACACAAAATAGTCATCAATAAAAGCTGAAGTTATAATACTAATTATTTAGATAACCGTTTCATAAGAATGTCCTTTTCGTTTTCAAAACCAGGCTTACCAAGTAAAGCAAACATATTTTTCTTATAGGCTTCCACCCCCGGCTGATCAAACGGATTTACACCTAGCAGGTGTCCGCTGATGGCACAAGCCTTTTCAAAGAAATAAACCATTTCACCAAAGGTATATTCATTCAATTCGTTCAGTTCAACAAGTAAGTTGGGGACTCCCCCATCTATATGAGCCAACACTGTCCCTTCAAACGCCTTTTTATTGACTTCATCCATGGTCTTACCGGCCAAGAAATTTAATCCGTCGATATTTTCTGAATCCTCTTGAATCGTTATCTCAAAACGAGGTTTTCTAACCTGCAACACTGTTTCTATTAGATTACGGCATCCTTCTTGCACATATTGCCCCATGGAATGCAAATCAGTTGTGAAATCAACCGATGCAGGAAAAAGACCTTTCTGATCCTTCCCCTCACTTTCTCCAAATAACTGTTTCCACCATTCAGATACATAATGAAGAGATGGTTCGTAGTTAACAAGCAACTCGATGTCTTTCCCTTTACGGTAAAAGGCATTGCGTACAGCAGCATACTGATAACACTCATTGGTTAAAAGATTTGGATCGTTGTATTTATGGTAAGCCTCTACTGCACCTTCCATCATTCGATCAATGTTCATTCCAGCTACTGCAATAGGTAAGAGGCCAACAGCTGTCAGAACAGAATATCTTCCGCCTACATCATCTGGAATCATAAAGGTTTCATACCCTTCTTCATCAGCAAGTTGTTTTAATGCTCCCTTCGCTTGATCAGTGGTAGCATAAATCCGTTTTCTTGCCTCCTCTTTCCCATACTTTTTCTCCATATAATCACGGAAGATCCGAAAAGCAATGGCAGGCTCCGTCGTTGTTCCCGATTTAGAGATAACATTAATAGAGATTTCTTTATCCTCTAATAGCTCTAATAAATGAGTAATATACGTAGAACTGATATTCTGACCTGCAAAATAAACTTGTGTCTGCTTGTTTATTTGGTTATGAAAACTATGGGACAAGGCTTCAATTGCTGATCTTGCTCCTAAATAAGAACCTCCGATCCCAATCACAATAAGAGCATCTGACTGATTACGAATTCTTTCAGCAGCCTCTTTAATTCTTACAAATTCATCTTTATCATGGTGTATTGGCAAATCAACCCACCCGAGAAAATTAGATCCTGGTCCTTTATTTTCGTGCAGCATATTATGCGCTGTTTTTACAAATTCACTTAGATAATGAATTTCACTCTTTTTCATAAACGGTAATGCATTAGAGTAATCAAAAGAAATCGTCATGAAAACTTCTCCTATTCATATGAATGTTTATCACTGCCCATATACGGAATTTTCAAATAATTGCTTATCTTAAGATCTTATTGCGTTCTCACTTTTTTCTAAAGCATGCCCTCCAAATTCGTTGCGTAAAGCTGCTACCACTTTACCTGTAAAAGTATCGTTTTCTAAGGAACGATAACGCATCAATAGGGACAAGGCTATTACAGGCGTGGCTGTTTGTAGGTCAAGAGCTGTTTCAACCGTCCATTTCCCTTCCCCCGAAGAATGCATAATCCCTTTTATGTCTTCTAATTTTGCGTCTTTAGAAAAGGCTCTCTCTGTTAAATCCATAAGCCACGAACGAATCACTGATCCATTGTTCCATACTTTTGCTACTTTTTCGTAGTCATAATCAAATTCGCTTTTCTCTAATACCTCAAACCCTTCACCAATAGCAGCCATCATCCCATATTCAATCCCATTATGGACCATTTTTAAAAAATGACCGCTCCCTGCTTTTCCTGCATATAAATATCCGTTTTCTATTGCTGTGTCACGGAAAATAGTTTCTACAACTTTCCAGGATTCAGGATCGCCGCCAACCATGTAACAAGCACCGTTACGAGCACCTTCCATCCCGCCGGACGTTCCAACATCAATAAAGCTAACACCATATTGTTTTAACCGATTGTACCGATTAATGGATTCCTTATAATGGGAATTACCAGCTTCAATGACGATGTCCCCGCTATTTAAAAAAGGTGTAAGTTCATTAATGACTGAATCAACAACTGTATGGGGAACCATTAACCAAAGAACTCTTGGCTGCTCTAATGATTGAACAAGCTCTAACAAACTAGAAGTACCTTTAGCTCCGTATTTTTCCATTTCTTCTACAGCCCGTTGGTTTATATCAAAAACAGCTACTCCATGCTTACGATCCATTAAATTCTTACCTAGGTTCAATCCCATTTTTCCTAACCCGATTAACCCGACCTTCATGATGTACCCTCCCTCTATAAAGTTAAAATACCTTTTTTCGTACACTATTTTTCTTGACATTATCTAGGTTATCTGTAAATCGACTTTTTCTTGTGAACATTCAGCCTTTCCGAGTATTTATAAATCCCACCAATTAAAACCATCCTCTTGCAATAATTCGTAGGAAGCATCTGGACCCATTGAACCCGAACGATACGGATGAAGGGGAAGGCTATTTTCTTCAAATGATTCCAGAATTGGTTGTACCCATCTCCACGATAATTCAACTTCCTTCCAATGGGTAAAGAATGTTGAATCTCCGCGCATAGCATCGAACAACAAGAGTTCATACGCTTCTGGAACATTTTTGGGACTGGCTGAAAATTCTATACTGACAGGCTCAATTTGATTCGTTATTGGATTTTTCATATTTAATTGTAGTGAAACGCCTTCGTGCGGACTAATTTGGATGACCAAAAGATTAGGCATCATTACATCGTGCTGGAGCATATTCAGATCTTTTAACGGATTTTTGAATTCAATCACAATACGCGTTAACTTTTCCTTCATTCTTTTTCCCGTACGAATATAGAATGGGACTCCGCTCCATAAAGCAGCATCAATCCATAAACGTGCTGCAATAAACGTATCATTTGTTGAAGAATTCTCAATTCCAGGCTCTTCTTTATAACCAACAACCGGTCTGCCATCTATTTCTCCCGAAACGTATTGCCCCCGGATAACATCTGTAATGACACCTTTGTTCCCCAAAGGCCGAAGAAATTCCATAATTCTCCCCTTCTCATTACCGACCTCTCTAGCGCTGAGTTTGTTGGGAAGATGCATGGCTGTCATCATAAGTAACTGCAGTAAATGATTTTGAAACATATCTCGGATAGCTCCAACCTGATCATAATAATCAGATCGCTCTTCAACCCCAACCGTCTCACTGGCTGTGATTTGTACATTGGCAATGTACTGATTATTCATAAACGCTTTAAGTACAGGATTAGAGAATTTTAATCCCTCAAGATTCTGGACCATCGGCTTGCCAAGATAATGATCAATGCGATAAATCTCCTCCTCTTCAAATGTCCGGCTTAATTTTTCATTCAACTCTAAAGCTGATTTCAAATCATGTCCGAATGGTTTTTCTATAATGAGACGCTTCCACCCTTTTTTAGAGCTTAACCCGCTTTCCTTAATATTTGACGTAATAACATCCACAAACTCCGGTGCAACGGATAAGTAAAAAATGCGATTTTCAGGCAGCCCTAATTGCTCTTCACGTTTTTCAATAGTTTTAAGTAATTTTTTATATCCTTCATAATCCGTTACATCCAAGGAACAATACCGAAATGCATCAAGAAACTTTTCCATTTTTAAAGAATTATCAATCGAACGCCTAGAGAATGTTTTAATTGACTGTTCAACATGGATTTGAAATGTATAGTCAGACCATTCCCTTCTTCCTAAACCAATAATTGAAAATGAGTTAGGCATCTTGCCATCAAGAAATAAATTATATAAAGCAGAGAAGATTTTCCTCTTAGCCAAGTCCCCTGTTGCTCCAAATAAAACAAAGGTCATAGAATCCAGTTCCAGTATATTTGAAACATCAAAAGAATTCTCCTCTAGATAACCACTGCGAGAAATAGCTAATTTACTCATTAGATCCCCTCCTATGTTCTTTATCACTTTTTCAACATCTTTACAGACATCAGTATAACGCGTATAATTTTTACTTGTAAGTACGCACTTTATTTTCATATAGTGTCAAAAAGTATACTGTTACTCTATAACCGCCATGGAGGTGAAATGTATGGGACGTATTTGTATAAAAGAGTTTAACTGTGAAAAAGAGTTAACCCTTTCTGTAATTGGGGGGAAATGGAAGATGCTAATTTTATGGCATCTCGGCAAAGAAGGTACAAAACGCTTTAATGAATTGAAATCTCTTATACCTGGTATTACTCAAAGAATGCTTGTTAACCAATTACGTGAACTGGAAGAGGATCTTATTATTCACCGTGAAGTTTATCCCGTTGTACCACCTAAAGTAGAGTACTCACTGACAGAAAAAGGGGAAAGTCTAATGCCTATTCTCGAATCGATGTACGAATGGGGTAAGAACTATATGGAAACTATTTTGAAAAGCCAGGAAGAAGAAGAACTAAAATCTAGCAAATAGAAAGAAATCTCTTTGGAAATAAATTGCGAATTCACCATTAATGCGAGATAAAACTGTTAAGAAAAACAGGATTATTAAGATTGATTAGCATTGAGAAAATTACATAAATCAAATATGTAAAGCTAAAACCATCTGCAGTAACTTTTTCATTAAGATTCCTATATTCCTGCATGTGGTTGAGAATATGCCTATATATCAACACTTCAACCTCTCTCAAGGGAGATTTTTTAATGTCGCTAAGTCCCCCCAAAACTCAAAAAAAGACACTAGGTTCTTTTATTATGTCTTTATTCGCAATTTTACTTAGTCTAATATCCAGTACTGATCTTGTTAGTGGTGGACGTACAGGCTTAAAAACAGAGAAAATCGAAAAGAATATAGAAAAATTAAAACAGTTCTCATGGTTTGAAGAATTGTATGAAAATGAACAACATCATCGCTCTTTTTTTGTAAGTCTAAAAGTCAGAAAATATTTAGAAAGTTCTATTCGTGTATACCGACTTAAAAGGAGTAAGAGGGAACAGAAAAAGTTTATTCATATATTAGAAGAAGTAGCTGAACTTCGTATAAAGAAAAAGTAGAATAGTTTATTCCACAATCGGGCTTTTTATATTGGGATTTCCTTAACGTTGTAAATCAGTACTTATAGTATATATTTTCAAAAGGGACCGTTTCCAGGGGTT
>NZ_JAWRVK010000041.1:0-39359 GCF_036663575.1 Halalkalibacter flavus | reverse complement strand
TTCGTCCTGAGCCAGGATCAAACTCTCCATAAAAATGGTAAGCTGATTAGCTCAAAATGTATCGCTAACGATACTTTGTGTGATTAAAGTAAATCACTTTTAGAAATTAACGAGATATCATGTATCTCTATTTCGCTTGGCTTTTGTTCAGTTTTCAAAGAACTCTTATGCGCTGTTTCATCAGCGACATTTATTATCTTAACATATCATTTTGTTCCGCGCAATAACTTTTTAAAAGTTATTTTTCGCAACCACCACCGAATCAATCAGTCGTTCGTGGCGACAAGAAATAATATATCACGAATTACAATTCCGCGCAAGAGTTAATTTAAAATTTATTTTTGCGGCTAGATTTAATAATCTATCATAATTCGACACGAATAGCAACAATCATTTGTGCTACTACACTTTTACCACAGTTCTTTTCATTTAAACTTTACCCAACACAAGAAAAAGAAGAATTCTCTTTACATAAGTAAGCTTCTCCCATCACCTTTCTATGTTCAAGCAAATAACAATTTCTGTCCTTCCCCAATACTCCATAAAACTTCAGTTACTGGCCCACCAAAACAGTTTTGTGCTTCCTTCTCGTTAGAGAAACAAAAGACGTCCCCTCCCTTGCTAAGCTTCTCAGCAAAAAAGCTTGTCAGTCACCCCAAGTCCCTCTACTGTAGTGTTGTCGAACAGTCTTTAGACAAACGTGGTATCTTTTCCAAAATAGGTTTCTTTGAATATTTTCAAAGAGAGTGTTGAGATATATAATATAGAAGAAACTGTACAATCAATATAAAGTTGGTTAGATAATTTCAACTGCCCGTAGCTGTAAAAGTTCTACTTTTTGTTGATCGTATATCGTGAAGTCACTCCTTAGTATTTTCTAGGAAGACGGTCGACACCCTTCAATCAACCAATAGCCAGTGACACTTTGATAGGCAAAGAAAAGAAAGGAACCAAAGCCCATTGGCTCTAGTCCCTTTCCTTTTTTCGAATTTATAGTGTTTACTTTAAGGATCGCGAAGCACTTTCCCCTAAATTTATGAAAAACTTTCAAATGCGTGGGTTCTGTTAAAGCGTTCACTAACAAAGGAAATAATCTCACAGAATAAGCATGAAATTAGGAAATTTTACATCAGCCCCTTTTCCCAATAAATAGTAAAGTCTATGATAAAATCATTTAAAAAATGTTTTATTAAAATGTAAAATGAATGTAAACATTTTTTCTGTTTTTTCAATCATAAAAAACACTCACAAACATTGAGATATCAATATTTATGAGTATTTAATAATTCAAGAAATGGGACAAATTAGCTCTAATCTGATATCAAAAAAGCGTAAACCGCTGCACTATGATAATGCTTTTTCATTAAAGCTCCTAACGTATACTATCCTTTTTATTGAATAGTATCGTTGACTGCGTAGCAAATGTTTTTTTATTGGTTGATCTTCTTCAACATAAGCCTCCGTTGAATTAGAGAGGATTAAAAAAATGGAACTGGCTTACCCCAGTTCTATTCCAAAACTAATTAATGAACCTCAGCTGAATTACTTTTTTGATTGAATCCACCATAAATTACTAAATGGGTCTACGAAACCTGCCATGTAGCCACCATCCTCATCTTCCATCACTTCCATAATTGATGTTGCTCCTTCTTTAATTGCTTTTTCATAAGTGTCCGCAACGTTTTCAATATAAATATACATTTGTATAGGGACTAAACCGTCATTCTTTAAATCTCCACACACTCCTGGACCACAACTCCCATCATGAGATGTATCTGCAAAATAAATAGTACTTTCACCGATTTTCATTTCTGCATGGACTACACCCTCTGTATCTCCTAACCTGTTAACACTTATTACTTCCGATTGGAAAACCTCCCCGGTAAACTCAATAAATTGTGTCGCATTTAGTACCATAAAATAAGGTACGATTGTTTGATTCACTTGTTGACTTTTCATAGGTATTCGCTCCTTTTTGAATTAAATTTATCCTTTCATTTTCATAGTACAATATTAATGCAAATGCTAATGTTTATTATATTTTCCATTGAAAATAGTTTAGTATATAATAAAAACCCGTCATGTAGTTTAACGTTTAATTATAGATCTTATAAGGAGATTTTTATGAAAGGTATTGAGATTGCTAAGAAATTGAATATAAGCACCAGTGCACTAAGGCATTATGAATCATGGGGACTAATTCCTACGGTTGAGAGAGCAGAAAATGGATACCGTATTTATACGAACGAGCATGAGGCGTATTTTAAATGTATTCGTTCTTTATTACCTGGCTTTGGTATGAATTTCGTTAAAAAGGTAATGCCACTTATCAGATATGGGGAAATTGTAGAGGTGTTTTGGTTAATTAATAAAGCACAAGTTGATCTCTATAAAGAAAAGGAAACTGTACAAAGAACAGTAGAGATACTTGATTTAAAAGAGTTAACGGAAATTCCTAATTATCATAATAAAAATTATTTTACAATTGGAGAAGTAGCAAGAGAAGCAAATGTATCTGCATCAGCAATACGACATTGGGAAAAGGAAGGATTAATCAATCCTCAACGGCACAAAGAGAATAGATTTCGTATATATAGTCCATCAGATATTAGAAGGATGCTGATTATCCGAACTGTTCAAAGAGTTGTTTACTCATTGGATATTGTTCGTGAAGTATTGTCAGAGCTTGAAAAAAACAACGTTGCTCAGGCTAAGAAGATGGCTTTAAAATCATTGGAATACATTGATTATGCACTAACAGAGCAAGTACGAGGGATAGCATCTATACAGTTTCTTTTGGATGCTGTCATCAAGGAAAAAAAAGAGGAGTAACTAAGTTAAGTATCGTGAAAGGAAATATACTTAAACTAACCTCGTTCGTACACTAAAAAACGATGCTTCATTAATGAAGCATCGCAACCGTTTTTAAGTGCTGCTTCACACTATCGTCGACTGTGAAGTAATTGATTAGTTGGACATAAGCTTTCGTTAGCGCAATAAAAATTTTGAATATCACATTGGTATGTTATTTAGACTTTTACCACATATGTTTTTGCCACTATATCGTAAAGGGATTGTTTCTTTTTCGTAAATATGGCTGTCAATATATATGCAAATATAAGTGCATAGATTAATCCACCAAGCAAATAGTAGCTGAACGGTAATTCTCCATTACCTATATAAATCAGTCGATAAACTAGGAAGTGTGACAACTCCCAAGGCAAAAACTTAAGTATAGTCCGAAAAGTTACATGCAGCATTGATAATGCCTCTCCATTGTTTCCAACAACTCGTATACCAGCTTTCCTTTTTCCAACAGACTGCTCACCAATGTTCGAATCGCTAATAATAAAATAAAGTGATACAGGAAAAGTTACCAATAAAAAACCTGTAAACTGAGCTACAATTAGTGAACCTGTGAAGAATCTCTGTAAGGTTGGAAATAGAAATACACTGAAGATAAAGAGTCCAACTAAATAAATGAGAATTAGTATGTAATCAATAATGAAAGCTTTGAAGCGGAGCAGAAATGAAGCATTCATTAACACGCCCTCTTTCGTTTGGAATTGTAAGTCTACTAAACTCCCCATTTAACACCAGAACTGAAGCAGCGAGACCTTCTTTCGCTATCCCTATCCCGTTTGTTTGTTTAAGTACATATGAAACCAACTATTATCCAAAGTGAATATGAAACGACCAAACAATAAGAATGATACTCACTATTCCCCAAGCTGCGGTACTCACTATCCACAAAACTAAAGATTTAGCTTTTATTGAACTTTCCTCGCTTTCCTTATTTGCTTTTATAAAAGCGAGCTTACTTTCCATACTTTTTTTCATAGAAACGAGAACAACAAATCCGATTATGATGAAACCAATAGTTATCCAAAGTAAGGAGTCCACCTTTTATACCTCCTCTTTTTTGTGAATTTCTTTCCTTACAATCTTCTACAAAATTGATTCGATTGTGGAACTTAGTCAACGTTAGCTTACGTACATTCTTTCACAAAATGATTTAAATGTGTAGACGCTTGTTGCACAGTATTGGTCAAATATGAAAAGACGATCACTTTGAACGTAACCGCCTCATTAGATAGGTTATTATTTAACAGTATCCTTGTACTATGCAGCAAATGACTCTGTTGTTTTTCACCTTTCTTATCCAACGTAAGCATCGTTGAATAAGACAATAATATAGCTTTTATAGTAAAATATTAGTATTTGCAAAAGGAGGCTCATTCTTATGAATATTTTACTTTTAGGTGCAACTGGACGAGTTGGAAGTCATATACTTACTTACGCCCTGTACGACAGACATCATGTTACTGTATTAGTTCGTACTCCAGAGAAGATTCAAATAAATAATGAAAATTTAACCATTATTCAAGGGAATGTTATAAATAAAGATGATATCGTACATGCAATGCATGGAAGTGATGTTGTTATTAGCGCACTAAATACTGACGGCACAACCACTCTATCAGAAAGTATGCCACTTATTATCGAAGCAATGGAAAACGAAGGTATAAAACGAATAATAACTATAGGAACTGCAGGTATCCTGCAAAGTAGAACCACTCCAAATTCTCTACGTTATCAATCAAGTGAATCAAAGCGTAAGTCAACCCGTGCAGCGGAAGAACATCATAAAGTTTACGATATGCTCAAACAATCAACCCTCGAATGGACGATTGTCTGTCCTACGTACTTGCCGGATGGAGAAAGGATAGGCAAATATCGTATAGAGCGAAATTTTTTGCCGGAGGATGGAGTTGAAATATCCGTACCGGATACAGCAGAATTTACATTTAGACAGATTAATACAAACGATTATATAAAATCACGTGTAGGTATCGCCTACTAATAATACTCTTATACTACTTTCGTATTAGATTAAATCGTTTGTTGAAAAAGGAAATGAGATACGGAAACACTCCTCTCTTCCACTAAAGCATCCCAAACTGTCATTTCTAAATATGAATTAGAGTCTTAAAATCACAAGAAATTATAAGTAAAGGAGATGTTATAAAAATTAACATCTCTTTTTTTACTGACCCACGACGTTAACTGCACAGTATGGGTCAAATATGAAAAGACGAGCTAAAATTCAATTATACCTTCTACCATCATTCCCCTTCCCCTTAAGTTTTTGCTATACTTTTAGTGAAAGTGAAGGTGACTACGTTGTTTAAGATATTATTAATTGAAGATGATGCTACTCTATTTAAAGAGATGAAAGACCGGCTTATAGACTGGGATTATAAAGTGTATGGGGTTGAAAATTTTCAAAATGTCATGGAGAGCTTTGCTCGGATCCAGCCAGATTTAGTGATTATCGATATCCAGCTTCCTAAATATGATGGTTTTCATTGGTGCCGCATGATCCGTGAGCATTCGAATGTTCCGATTGTCTTCTTATCTTCACGCGATCATCCTACAGATATGGTGATGTCGATGAATTTAGGTGCAGATGATTTCATTCAAAAGCCCTTTCACTTTGAAGTGCTAATCGCAAAAATCCAAGCCATTTTGCGTCGCGTATATAACTACACTACAACCACTTCAGACCTGAAGACGTGGATGGGTGCAACGATTGACCTGGAGAGAAACCGTGTATCAAATGAAAAGGGAATGACCGAGCTTACTAAAAATGAAATATTTATCTTGAAGCTGCTTGTTGAACGTAAAAATAAGATTGTCAACCGAGAAGATTTAATAAACCTGCTGTGGGATGATCAGCGATTTATTAGTGATAATACGTTAACGGTGAATGTAAATAGACTTCGTAAAAAACTAGCTGAAATTGGACTTGGAAATGGCATTGAAACAAAGGTTGGGCAAGGATACACCGCTATAGAGCAGGTGGAAAAATGATTAAGAAATTCTTGATGGAGAGAATTAGCTGGATTATGTTGATTGTACTTTTGCAGCTACTTGCTTTAATACTTGCATACCTAGACCCCTCTCTTTCTATTGACTCTATGTTCTATTATGTATTTCTATCACTCGTTATATCTTCCCTGTTTGTCGTTATTCGCTATTTCAAAGAGACTTCATTTTTTAAAGAGCTTGACTTACGGGAATCTACGACTGATATTACAAGTCTTCCTGAACCAAACAGTCCATTTGAATCATTCATTTATAAGCAGATCACCTCTCCAATCGAACAGTTAGAAATAAACGCCTCAACAAATCAGCTTCTCTTTGAACAAGAGAAGGACGAGCTGCTTTCTTGGATTCATGAAGTGAAAACCCCATTAACAGCTCTGCAATTAATCATTGACCGTACGGAAGATCATCAATTAAAATCCGAGCTCATTCATGAATGGTTAAGAATCCACTATTTGCTTGATCAACAGTTGCATCAGAAACGTATACCTTTCATTGAAAATGATTTGTTCATTGAAAACGTAGAACTAGAGTCACTTCTTTATAGTGAAATTCGTACGTTGCGGTCTTGGTGTTTAAAAAAGGGAATTGGCTTTGATGTAGAATTAGTTGCAACACATGTGCTCACTGATGCGAAATGGCTGTCCTTTATCCTTCGTCAGCTTTTAACAAATGCTGTAAAATACAGCAAAGAAGGTTCTGAAATTTCAATCCAATCGGCTGATCAAATGGGACAAACAATCCTAACTGTAGCAGATAGTGGCCGCGGAATAGACCCGCGTGATTTGCCAAGAATCTTCGATAAAGGCTTTACGTCTACAAGCAAGCATCAGGACCAACATGCTACAGGCATGGGTTTATACTTAGCAAAAAAGGCTGCCACCCCACTTGGCATTCACATTTCCGTTCAGTCAACTGTTGGAAGAGGGACAACCTTGACCCTTACCTTCTCAAAAGAGAATCGATTTCTCCAGATACAAGGCGTGTGACAAAAATGTCACTCGCTTTTGCTTTTTTGTTAGGAAAATCAAAGGACTTCACGGACAGGAATATATACAATTGGGGTATCTTAACAGTTGGAGGAACTTTTCTATGAATATACTTGAAGCTAAAAAAATCCATAAAAGCTACGGGAATAAATTCACGAGACAAGAGGTCTTAAAGGGGATTGATATTAGCATTAAAAAAGGGGAATTTGTTACGATCATGGGTGCATCAGGATCGGGGAAAACAACTCTTCTAAATGTGCTATCAACGATTGACCGACTAAGCCACGGTTCCTTAGAAATCGAAGGTGAGGAACTAACGAAAAGCAAAGAAAAGAAGCTCGCGGAATTTAGAAAGCATCATTTAGGGTTTATCTTTCAAGACTATAACTTACTTGATACGTTAACAGTAAAAGAAAATATCTTATTACCCCTCTCGATTACAAATACTAACAAAAAAGAGGCACTAGAGAAATTTGAAATGGTCGCAGCAAACCTTGGAATTAATGAGATAGCCGATAAATACCCCAATGAAATATCAGGCGGCCAAAAACAAAGGACATCTGCGGCGAGAGCCTTCATTCACGAGCCAAGTATCATATTTGCTGATGAGCCAACTGGTGCTCTTGATTCAAAAGCAGCGTCTGACCTACTAGGTAAATTAAGCACTTTAAATGAAAAACGTAAAGCAACCATAGTGATGGTTACTCACGACCCTGTTGCAGCAAGCTACAGCAGCCGGGTTATCTTTATTAAAGATGGTCAAATCTATACCCAATTGAACAAAGGAGAAGAAAGCCGCAACACATTCTTAAAGGATATTATGAAGACTCAAGGAGTATTAGGCGGGGTGCACTATGAGCATTAATCAGCTTATTTTCCGAAGCTTTCAAAAGAACTTAAAGAGCTATTATTTATATGTGTTTGCTCTCATCTTTAGTGCCGCCCTCTACTTTGCCTTCGTCACCTTGCAATATGATCCTTCAATGGACGGGGCATCCGGGTCGATTAAAGGGTTAGCAGCCATCAGGACGGCATCTGTACTCCTTATCGCGATTGTGGCCGTATTTCTGTTATATGCAAATAATTTATTCATCAAAAGACGTAGTAAAGAGATTGGTTTATTTCAACTCATAGGAATGACGAAAAACCGAATTTTCATGATCCTAAGTGCTGAAAACTTACTACTCTATTTTGGCTCACTATTAATCGGAACGTTTATCGGCTTTGCCGTTTCAAAATTAGTAGCCATGACCTTATTTAAAATAACGGGCGTGGATGCCGTTGCCTCTCTCTATTTTTCTGGCCATGCCTTCATCCAAACATTGCTCGTATTCGGTGGTATCTACCTTTTGATCTCACTAATGAACTATCTCTTCATTAAGCACCAAAGCATCTTGACACTATTTCATGTGAAGAGCAAAACTGAAAGCAGAGTGAAAAAGATTTCGATCGTAGAAATCTTGACTGGGATTCTTGGGATACTATTAATTTCGACTGGTTACTATGTATCGGCGAGGCTTTTTGATGGGGATTTCGTGTCAATGAACAACCTATTCTTTGCGATGATCTTTATTTTAGCGTCTGTGATCATCGGGACTTATTTGTTCTACAAAGGTTCTGTTCGCTTTATTGCCAACATGATTAGAAAAAATAAAGGTGGGTACTTAAACATTAATGAAGTAATGTCACTATCTTCAATCATGTTTCGCATGAAATCAAATGCGATGCTGCTTACAATTATCACCACCGTATCAGCACTTGCAATCGGTCTGCTATCCTTAAGCTATATCTCCTACTATTCAGCTGAGAGAAATGCTGAGAACACTGCACCAACTGATTTCGCATTTGTAACAACAGAGGATGCAGAGGCTTTCGGTGAGATATTAAGGGAAAGCGGTATTGCCTACAATGAACAAAAGATTGATGTTCTTCAAGTGGAAGTGGATATCCAAGAGATTATGGGCAGAGATATAGAGAACTTGCAGTTTGACGGAGGCAAAATGAGAATGTCAGTTATTAGTGACCGTCATGTAGAAGACATTGATGTAAGTCAAGACGAAACGGTATTCTCTGGATTTAGTGATGCGATGCGGACGCTGCTAAACTTGCAAGATTCAGGAACACTCACCTTACACGGACTCACGACAGCTTTCAGTCAAGAGTATGTAGGATTACTAAATGATAGTGTGCTGCCTCTATATTTTACTGGAGGATTGCCTGCAGTTATTGTGAATGAAACGACATTTACAGCGCTCGTTAATGACATGAATCCAGAGATTCAGCTAGACTCATCTATCTATATTGGCTATACATTAGATGATAGAGAAACAGCGGAAGCAGCTGATAAACTTTTTAACAGTATGCCATTCAGTCAAGATTTCGGCAATAGCTCTCAATACTCAGAAGAGCGCCAACAAAAAATCAATATGGGCCTTATCATGTTTATTGTCGGGTTCCTCGGCCTTACCTTTTTGATCACATCAGGTTGTATCCTTTATTTTAAACAAGTAGAAGAAGGCGACGAAGAACAAATAAATTACAAAATCCTGCGAAAACTAGGTTTCACTCAAAACGATCTTCTGCAAGGGATACTAGGAAAGCAGCTATTCAATTTCGGTATTCCTCTTGTAGTTGGCCTTTTGCACAGCTACTTTGCCGTCAAATCAGGCTGGTTCTTTTTCGGCACAGAGCTATGGACACCGATGATTATTGTCATGGGATTGTATGCAGCACTGTACTCGGTTTTTTGCATTCTGTCTGTGCTTTATTATAAGAAAGTTATTAAGATGTCGATGTAATAGGCGAAGTTCCAGGAAGTTGGTTTTAAATTAAATAATTAAAATCTTTTCTATTAAGCCTAAAATATAAGATGACACATTATAAAAGGTAAAAGAAGAAGGATAGGAGGGCTGTAATTATATGGCTTAACCTATCCTTTTTTGTTTTAGTTTAGCATTAATAACAAAATGCTTATTAAACTCTACTACACCGTTCTCTACTAAGAAGCAATTCTTTCTTGACTGTTTTTTTCATCAATAAACTTAAAATATGGCAAAAACATTCCTAGTGCTGAAACAAAACTAATTATTAATCCAATAAATAGATACAATGGTCTTTCTATTTTTGTTACTAGTAAAGCACCTACTATGTATCCAATAGGAAAGCCTGCCATAAAAATACCCATATTCTGCATATATCCCTCCTAACTCTTCTGTAATATATGGTAGAGTTGTCACCATAGTTACTCCTACTCCAAATTGAACAAATACTAAAAAGACTCCTAACCACACAATGACTTTTTGAGTGAAGAAAAAAGATATTCCTTCCGAAAATTCGGCTAACCATGTTTTTCTTACTGCTAGCCTATCTCTCTGTTCCTTTATAAAAAGTAAGGTAAAACCACTTATGATCATAAAGAACTCACAAGTGTAAGGGTAACTTGAACATTCGTATATTCAATTACAATTCCAGCTATGATTGGCGATAAAAAGGGCATTAAACGGGCAGTTCCATCAATGTATGCATTTGCTGACTGTAGTTGTTTTTTTCTACAATAGTGGGCGTAATCGCATGGTTAAGCAGGAACATAAAAAGGAGTGACTAATCCAACAATGCACTGTACAGCATAAATATGCCATACCTCAAGATTACCTAATATTAATGCAGTTAATGGAATTAGAAATATGACTCCCTTTTCCATTGCGAAAGTACCATAATCCATTTTCTTCTGTCTATAAAGGGACCTATAAAGAATCAATGATGGTAAAAAATACAAAAGTCACATACTCCCAAGTGCTAGAGTAGAACCTGTAAGTTACTCTCTTGAAAAATCAGGTTTTACAGCTTTAAGTAAAACTGACTCTCCCATAAACGAATAAACCTTCCCATTCTCTATTACTATCCTAAACTTATCGTGAAACTCATGATTAGTACGTAATATGAAGTCAGACAATTCATTTTTTTTGTCTTCTAATACATTCATACGATTGCACCAATCATCAAATACAAATGTTTTCGGAAAACGATACAATTCTTCTATTTCAAAACCTGATTCCTCTAACATCTTTATCCATTCTGACTTCTTCCAAGCACGATGGTGACTGAAATCTCGCTCTTTTTCTACTTTATTATAGAAAGTATCTAAAATATCTTTTTCAGGTGATACATTATCAATCAATAAAAATTGACCACCTTTTTTTAAAACTCGATGCGCTCCTTTGACGAAAGATTCAGGGTTCGGGAAGTGATGTGCAGCAATCCGGCAAGTGACGATATCAAACTCTTCTTCAAAAAATGGCAATTGTTCTGCATCTCCTTGAATGAACTCTACATTGTGGATGCCATTTCTTTCAATAAAATTTTTAGCTGCAGTAAGGATCTCACTTGTTAAATCAAAGGCGACTACCTTTTTAGACAAAGGTGCGAGTGCATTCGCAACATGTCCTCCACCTGTAGCAATATCTAGGATTTCTGCCTCTGCTTTTCGATCAGCGATCTCGACTAATTTTGCTAAATCATTTCCCTTTGCATGCAATGAACTAGTAACATAACTTTCTGCACTTTTCCCAAATTGTGATTGGACATCTATTTTTGTATTCTCTGTAGCCATCTCTTCCACTCCTTAAGTTTTTTTAAAAAACGAAAAAAATTGCCAAATCAAGAAAAAATAATCAAATCTACAGTTATGACTGGAATTAACTAAAGGTAAGTTCCCTTTATGACTTCCTGCTAATAAGGATAACTTCACTCAGCCCTACTGGAATCGACTAACAAGTAGCATGAATAAACCCTATCATTCTCTATAACATATATTTAACTTCCATCTTTTTAATATCATCCAATTTCGTAAGACGATTTCGTTCTTTCATAGTGATAATATCATTCATAAAATGATAAGTCGTATTTTCTTTCTTTAAGCTGTATAATGCTTCCTGCATCGCTTTAATAGCTCTTCTTTGTAAAAAGTTCGCATAGAGAACTATCTTAAAATTCATTTTTACTAATTCCTCATTGTGCACAATTGGTGTTTTCCCGTGCTCAACCATATTTGCAACTTGAGGTATCCCTTGTAACCTCGAGGTGATTAATTTCATTTCATCAATCGACTCCGGCGCTTCAATAAATGTAATATCGGCTCCTGCCTCAATATATGGTTCTGCTCTTTCAATGGTAGCATCAATTCCATCTATGGATCTTGCATCGGTCCGGGCAATAATTTTAAAATGTTGGTCCTGGCGAGCGTCTACTCCAGCTTTAATTTTATTTATCATTTCTTCAGTAGGAACAATTTGCTTCCCATCAAAATGTCCACATTTTTTCGGGGTGTTTTGGTCTTCTAATTGAATGGCAGAGACGCCCGCTTTTTCAAACTCTTTCACTGTTCGAATCAAATTTATAGCATTTCCGAATCCTGTATCACCGTCAGCGATAACAGGAATTTCTACCGCATCACAAATATATTTAACTTGATCTATCACTTCTTTAAAAGAAAGCAAACCTACATCGGCTAAACCAAGCATCGAATTAGAAAGACCTGCCCCAGTCACATAAACAACTGGAAACCCTGCCTCTTCAATGAGTCGAGCCGTTATCGCATTTGCAGCCCCTGGAGCCACAATTAAATCTGATTGATCGCTAACCATGTGATGAAACATTTGGTTTCTATTCATGCTCTCACCTAATCTCACTCTTAGTTATTAAAAAAATGTTATTAAACTTGATGGCCATTTTAAATCCATAAACTGGCTCATTGCTATTAATAGAACAGCCGTTGCACCTGTAGAGACTAAACACTTTAAGATGCTCATTCTAGCCTCAAATAACAAGAAAACAAAAAGATATATCATACTTGCTAGAACAAAACCAACAACATAAATTAAAACAATGTAGCCGACAATCCAACCAACGTATTTCAAAACATTCATAAAGTTTTCATGGAACAATTCTTCATCCTTCGTTTTCTTTAAGGTGACTATCTGCTTAATCGTCGCCACTACTGTTAAAATACCTGCTAATAGCGCAATATAAAACGGAAAATAGCTTGCAGTTTCCTGAAACGATTGGGCTTGAATCATCATCCAAAAGAACAAACAGAATACAAGAACTAGAAAGAGTAAAGATGCATGGGACTTTTTCATGACTTCACCCCTTTATCCTCAGCGATTGTTTTTATTTTTTTACCTCTATTCAAAAAGAAACTACTTGCTAAAATAGCAACAATTAACACAGCAATGATGATAACACCAGGTCTTGTTAGCCACTCTAACCCAAAGCGCGAGAAGGAAATCCATAAATACCTTTCCGCAGATAAAGCAAGTACAAATCCGATCAAAATTGGGGCTCTTGGCCAATCAAGTTGTTTCATTATCCAACCTACAATCCCAATTACGAGAAAGAGAATAATATCCCCCCAATGGTTGCTTGTTTGATAGGCTCCAAGAATTAATAAGATTGCTAAAAATGGAACTAGTTTCGATGGATGAACTGTACTAAATTTCGCAATGGGCTTGATTAATAGTAAACAAGCGATTGCTCCAAAGATATTTGCAATGATTAACGTCCAAATAATTGACATTGTAAGTGGGAGCTGCGTTGTCACTAACTGTGGTCCTGCTTCCATTCCCATTAATAGTAGACCACCTAATAATATTGCCGTCGTGCCACTACCTGGAATCCCAAACATCAATGTTGGAATAAGCGCTCCACCTTCTTTAGCATTGTTCGCACTTTCTGGCGCAATAACACCTCGTATATCACCCTTACCAAAGCTCTCATTTTTCTTACTTGTTTGTTTTGCAATCCCATAACTCAACCAGTCCACTACACTTCCACCAAGTCCTGGAACGAAACCTGTTACAGCACCAAGGGCGGAACTGCGGAATACAAGCCATTTATGACTAAGAGAATCTTTCACTCCTGTTAACCAACTCCCAGATAATTTCGCCCCTTTTGAAATACTTTGATTAGATACAAGTAAATCAATGAGGACAGGAAAGGCAAACAAACCTAGTGCAATTAAAGGCAATGGGATACCATTAAATAGATATAACCAATCAAATGTATAACGATATTCCGGAACAGCAGGAGCACTTCCAATTGTTCCTAACATCATTCCAAATAATCCAGCAATAATACCAATAACAGGGCGCTTCCCCGATAAGATACCTACCATACTTAAACCAAGTAACGCCAACATAAAGAGTTCAGGTGATCCAAAGGCGAGAACAAGAGGCCTAACAAATGGGATGACCAAAAATAATACGACCCCACCGATAATTCCACCAATCATTGAACAGAAAAAGGCTGCACCTAGAGCCCTTGACGCTTCTCCTTTTTGCGCTAGTGGGAAACCGTCCATTATTGTTGCTTGAGAACCTGAAGAACCTGGTATGCCAAGCAAAACAGAAGGAAATGTATCACCCGTATGAACTACTGCTATCATTCCTATTAGTAAAGCCATCCCTGTGAAAGGATCCATTCCATACACGAAAGGCAGTAGAATAGACATTCCTACCGTGCCACTAAGTCCTGGTAATAACCCAATCGTTAATCCAAGCATGATCCCTAAAAACATAAATCCAATTCTTGAAGGATCCAAAACGATTTCTAATGTCTGAAACAATGTCTCTATCATACTCTCACCCTCTTCCCTATAAAATTGTTGGAAGTCACCACTTAAAGTGACTCCCAAACATTTTTATTTTTGGATTTGACATAACCACTTATAGTTCAACACCATGTTCTCTTAGCAAATATTCCACTACCCAATCTTGAACGCCATCAGGTAAATCCAGTAATTGGTTCATTAATGATTGTAGTTCTTCACCTACAAATGGGTCATAACCAAATACTTGTTGACCTTCTACAGCAAATTCTTCATCTTCAACCATATTTTCAATACCTACTACTAGAGCTTTAACAGCTTCTTCAGGTGCATCTGCATGAACCCATAGTACTTTTTGAACTGTATACAATGCACCAACAAATGCTTTATATGCTTCCCACTCCTGACCTGTTGGCTCTTCACCATAAATTGCTTCATAAACTTCCTTAACAGTTGGTAAGTCTGGGAACTGTGGGTCTCTTATTAACTCACCATCTGAATTTATTTGGCCGATTGAATAAAGTGGTACCGCTTGCCCGCTATCAACTAATGGCAACACATTTGATAGATAAGAAGAAGTTGTTTGGAAATCAATATTCGTCTCCCCTTGTTCAAAAGCAATACGAGCTGGTCCGCTACTCTCATAACCAAAAATCGCATCCACATCTAAACCTAACACTTCAAATGAAAGAATCGTTGTAAGCGGTAGCCCCGTTGCACTCGTTCCACCGTAAACAAGTTGTTGATTCGCTTCTAATAAATTGCTAGGGTCTGTTACACCTGTATCACTAGAAATATAGACGACTCCTCCATCAGGATAGCCAAGAACTGGTGTCATCTCTTTATAATCAAATTTAACAGCTGGGTTGTTAAGTAAATAAGCAGTTGTTGTCGAAATACTTGCCCAAAATGTATGCTCTCCATTTGCTTCTCTCATTAAAGCGAATTCATTTGAACCTGTAATCGTTCCACCACCAGGCACATTGACCGGTTGAACTGTTGGATTGCCCTCAAGATGTTCATGTAAATATGGAGCCATGAAACGTCCCATAATATCAGAGCCTCCACCAGGACTTGTTGGAATTAAAATCTCTAATGACTTCCCATCATAAAAAGCTGTATCTCCATTATTATTTGCACTTTCATTTACATTTGTACTTGCCCCATCATTACTTGAACATGCTACAATAGTTAGTAACGCTACGATGAAAAAGAAGGCTAACAAACTCTTTTTCACTAACATAGTACTTCCCCCTTAGTTTTTATTTTTTGATGATTTTTTCAATTGACTATGTCTTATCAATCAATCGAAAAGGGATTCATCTCTTAAATGAAAGTGTATAGTAAGCGCTTACTAAAATGAATATTTTTTAAATTTATATTATTAGTTCCATTTTTTTTATTTTTCTCATTTTTTTCACGAATCTATAAATGGAATATATTAGGAGTGTAGCGATGTGGAAAAGAATTAAATTTAACCTTTTATTAAAAATGATTTTATTAATGTCCTTCGTTTTGATTTCTTGTCTTATAGTGACCCTCTTCCTCTTTACTTCTATTTTTAATGAAGCAATGAATAAGCATTTTGGGGAACGTGCAATGGATGTTGCTATATTAGTTGCAAAGAATGATCAAATAATCGATGCCTTTGAATTTGAGAATCCATCTGCTGTTATTCAACCTATAGCTGAAACAATCCGAGAACTAACTGGCGCTAGTTATGTCGTAGTGGGAAATACAGAGGATATTCGATACTCACACCATGACCAAGATCAAATAGGTCAAGAAATGGGTACGAGTAATGAAGATGTATTCGTGCATGAGCAATCAGTTATATATGAAGGAGTTGGGGTATCAGGTGCTGCAACAAAAGCGAAAACACCTATCTACAATAGGGACGGTCAGCTAATAGGTGTCTCATCAATAGGATTTTTATATGAAGATATTAAAAATGAACTAAACAATTACGTAACTCTCGCCTCGCAATTCTTTATTGGCGTTTTAATTCTAGCGATTATTGGGATGATTTTAGTAGCAAGAAAATTAAAGAAAATGTTCTTCGGTTTAGAACCAGAAGAGATTTCTTACTTATTTAAAGAAAAGGAAGCCATTTTGGAGTCAATACACGACCCCATTATTGCCACAAACAGTACCGGACACATCGTCTCAATTAATAAGAAAGCGCGTAACATTCCGTACTTTAGAAACATAAACATTGGAGATTCAATTAAGCACCCGCAGCTTATAAACGAACTTAATTCAGTTAACAAAGAGAAGGAAATCACTAACAGAGAAATTATCATTGACCATTCTGTCTATGTGATGGACCACTCTCCCTTTTTACATAATGACACATTATTAGGAGTTGTCTTTACATTACGTCCTGTATCTGAAATTCGACAATTAAAAGAGGATTTTTCGAAAATAAAAGTCTTTACAGAAAATATGCGTTCACAAAATCATGAGTTTCTAAATAAGTTAAACACTATTTATGGATTGCTCAAATTAGATAAAACTAATGATGCTATACAACTAATTTCAAAAGAAGTCGAATACCGACAAGATTTTTTAGCCTTTTTAATTGAATCCGTAAGAAACCCAATGATTGCTGCTTGTCTTTTAGGGAAAGCAAATCGTGCAACAGAGCGAAAAGTTCAGTTAGAAATTGAGAATGAAAGCGAACTTAGCCCATTGCCTGATACATTTGATGAACAGACCTTAGTTACGATTATTGCCAATGTCATCGAAAATGCAATTGAAGCAGCGTATAAAGCCCATTACTCTGAAGGAAAAGTTAATATATCCTTCACTGACTTAGGTCCCGATATTATTTTTGATATTGAAGACAATGGAAAAGGTATTTTGCCGGAGGAAGAGTGGAAAATTTTCGAGGAAGGCTATACTTCGAAAGAAACACCCAAAAATCATGGTTTAGGTTTAGCTATTGTTAAGAACTCTCTTGAAAAGTTAAATGGAAATATCTTTATTACAGAAAGTCAATTAGGCGGAGCAAGATTCACAATTACCATTCCAAAACAAGTAATATAAAAAGGGAGAATCATAATGTTGAATACGAATAACCTTATTGATGTGATGATTATAGAAGACGATGAAGTGGCTGCTGTTAGTTATTCTAAATTCATTGAAAAAATAGATTCCTTAAAGGTATCATTTATTGCTAATACGGGAGAACAAGCTTTAGAATTACTAGAAAACTACCAACCTAAGTTAATTTTACTGGATGTATTTCTACCTGATATCCATGGTATTGAATTACTTTGGAAAATTAGAAATAAGTATCGTAATATTGACATTATATTAATAACCGCATCTAACGATAAAAAATCGGTTGCGGAAGCTATTCGTGGTGGCGTATTTAGTTACCTTATAAAGCCAGTATTGATGAACCGCTTTATTTCAACCTTAGAGAAATATAAATCTATTACATCAAAACTAGATCAAAAAGAATTATTTGTTCAAAATGAAGTCGACTCCCTTTTTCTTACAAGCGAAACATCTTCTAAATCGACAGAAGTTCCATCTATCAAAAATTTCCCAAAAGGAATCGATAAATTAACACTTAATCGGATTAAAGAAATAATTGTTAACCTATCTGAAAGTGTAAATGCTGATGAATGTGCTGCATTAGCAGGAGTGAGTCATTCCACTTCACGTCGTTACTTAGAATATCTCGCTTCCGAAGATTTAATTGAAATTACAATTCACCACGGTACCGTTGGGAGGCCAGAACGCCGTTATCAATTAAAACAGCCAAACTAATAAGAAATATTCCCTTATTAGTAGACTTTTTCATAAGTCTTTGAGAAACAAAGGCGGTTCTCTTACTTCTTATTAATTATAAAGAAGCATAAGAACCGTCCCCTTGAATCCTCTGTTTAAGACTACTAATAATTACAAAGTTCAATCATATAAGATTACGTAAATGGTTTTATTGATAACTTCCCAATATTATATATTTTTACGTGCAGTAAAAAGGAGGGTATAAGTTGAATATTCGAGTAAATTCAGCCATCGAAGAACTGATTCAAACGCTGCGAAGCGAGCAATCTAATGATGGTTCCTGGCGCTACTGTTTTGAAAGTGGCCCAATGACTGATGCTTACACAATTATTCTATTAAGGTCTTTAGAAAATGATCAAGAAGAATGGCTTATTCAGCAGCTCGTAAAAAGACTGCTTCACAAACAAGAAAAAAACGGAGCTTGGAAATTGTACCATGATGAACAAGAAGGCAATTTATCAGCTACAGTTGAAGCGTACTTCGCTTTATTATACTCAGGGTATGTTGAAAGGCAGTCAGAAAACATGAAACAGGCAAAAGCGTTTATTATAAAACAAGGTGGTCTCACAAACACAAGCAACTTCACAAAAATCATACTCGCATTAACTGGTCAAATACCGTGGCCAAAGCATCTACAATTGCCAATTGAACTGATTCTTCTCCCACGTACTTCCCCTATTAACTTTTATGATTTGGTCGGCTATACTCGTGTACACTTTGCCGCAATGCTCATCTCATCTAATCTTAATTTCAAACTCAAAACAAGCCGAACGCCTGATTTATCAGATATGGTTTTAGAGCGTTTTCCAAATGATACTGAATTTGATTCAGAGGAAGCAAGATTTATTGTAAGCACCGTAAAGGATGAAATAAAGAAACTTTTAGAATTGCCCAAGCGATTACGCGATTCTGCATTAAAGAAGGCGGAGAAATTTATCATAGAACGGATTGAGCCTAATGGGTTGCTATTTAGCTATGTTAGCTCCACCATCTATATGGTTTTCGCTTTTCTTGCCCTTGGTTATTCTAAAAACCATCGGCTTATTAGAAACGCTATAAATGGGATAAAAAATCAAGTATGCCTAACTACTACCTTTCTTCATATCGAGAACTCACCATCGACCATATGGGATACGGCGTTAATAACTCACGCTCTTTTGAATTCTGGTGTTTCTGAATCTGATGAAATGATCAAGCAATCAAGCCAATATCTGTTATTACGCCAGCATTTGATCTATGGAGACTGGGCCTTCAATAACCCAAATACGATACCAGGAGGTTGGGGATTTTCTGACATCAATACGTTTATTCCTGATATAGATGATACAACAGCTTCTCTAAGAGCGTTAAAACAAACGGTTTCGGAACATCCTCAATATAGAAGTAGTTGGAATCGTGGACTTGACTGGGTTTTATCAATGCAAAATAATGACGGTGGATGGGCAGCTTTTGAAAAAAATACAGATAAAAAGCTACTGAAGTATTTCCCTTTTGATGCTGCGGGGCGTTCTGTTATTGATCCATCTACAACAGATTTAACAGGAAGAACTCTAGAGTATTTAGGAAACGAGGCGAACCTTCTTTTGCCCCACCCTCAATTAGAAAAAGGATCTCAATGGCTACAAAGAAATCAAGAGGACGATGGATCTTGGTATGGACGTTGGGGTATTTGTTACATTTATGGAACATGGGCTGCCATTACAGGAATGAAAGCAATTGGAATGGACTCGAACCACTTCTCCATCAAAAAGGGTGTTGATTGGCTTCTCTCCATACAAAATAAGGATGGTGGTTGGGGGGAATCTTGTTACAGTGATATCCGTAACAAATATGTTCCGTTGCATGCAAGCACCCCTTCGCAAACAGCATGGGCCTTAGATGCGTTGATTGCTGCTTACGACAAACCAACAGAAGCCATTCATAATGGAATTGCGTATTTATTAGAAAACATTTACCAGAACCATTGGACTATAAACTATCCTACTGGCGCAGGACTCCCCGGCGGGTTTTATATTCATTATCATAGTTACAAATATATTTGGCCGCTATTGACATTAAGTAACTATCGAAACAAGTATGAGTATCTAAGTTAATGCCATTACTAGCTAATACCAATTCATTTTAAAATATAAGGCATTGAAAACCGCGCTTTATTCTTAGACACGCGGTTTTCCTTATTGATAAGTATATGATCATCTACAACTATTGTGCATTAGTCTTTGAATAGATTATTTATTTAATCAGTATGGTCTAAATTTTTAAAGTTTCTCGGATTTCTCGACGACAGCCTTTTCCGATACATTTAGGTCACTGCTATACTCGATAAACTCAATTTCACATCCAGGACCGATCTCTACTGTATTTCCACGAACAACTTTTGCCTTCGTATATTCTAGTTTAACCACATCACCTTCAATGATATTGGCATGTAATTCTTTACTCAACGTTTTAATCAACTTATCTAATAAAAGAATGGGGCGCCGGTTTCTTTTTACAGTAATCACTTCTCCTCCGATTTCTTTCACAGATGATTTCCCATGTAACGATATTTCAACGTGATCCGCATTTAGTAATCCATCAATGGTAAAAGCTCCATTAAGCTCTGCTTTCTCCACTTCACAATCGCCAGCTACCTTAATCATTCCTTCGAGGAGAATGTCGTCGCCTTTTAAAGATTGTTTCAATCGTGTATGCCCCTTGATTTCCATTTTCCGAAAACATGCATGTCCGTCTATCGTTAAATCCCCGTGGATCTCAATCTCGTCAGAAGAAAAATCCCCCTGTACCTTTGTACTTCCATTGATAACAGCGTGCTGAGACGTGATATTCCCATTTATTTTTGCCGAACCATTACACTCAAAATCATTACATTCTACATCTCCATGTATTGCTCCATGGCCATTGATCTCAACCTTGATGAATGAGCCACCACCTGATTCACTATGCCCAGATAGAATTAAGTCCCCTTTTGATTTTTGAACCATAATGAAATCCCCCAATTATTATATTTGATTAATTTGTAATATATTTTTTGAATTTTTTTCTTTACTTGTAAAGGTAGACCTATATTCAACTTTCTCAATATGGCAATTTGGACCTATTTCAATGTCATTTCCTCTAACTATTTTTGCTGTGGTATATTCTAAATAAATGTTATCTCCTTCTATTACCTCTGCTTCTAGTGTGTAAGATCGCTTCAAGAAACTTCTACTTTTAATTACTATCTTCTCACCACCAATTTCGCCGACCTTGCTTGGAGCAACTTGTAAATTAACTAGTAGATCACCAACATTTAACAATCCAGTGATATTAAAACCCCCTTTAAGGTTCATTTTTTCTAGCTCCACATTTCCTTCCCCGTTGAGAAACCCTCTCATATCAAGCGTATCTGCTTTCATCGACTTCCTAGCAGTTAGCTCACCAATAACTTTTATTCTATTACTTTTTGTTTCTTCATCTATACTTAGCTTCCCAATTACATGCACTTGATCCATTGACGCCATTCCTTTTATACGACATTCCCCAATAATCTTTGTTTCTTGGGAAGAAACATCTTCAGAAATTTCCCCTTGTCCAGTCACTTTAATTTTTTCGTAATCTCCACCAGGATAGGTTCCTTCTCCTATAACCTTTAAATTTTTATTTTTTTTCATTGTCATTTAAAAACCCCCTGTTACTAAGGAATCCAGTAGTTTATTCAATTCTGTTTCAATGTCCAATAAAACAGCCACTTTGGTTTTCTCATCAACATAAAAGTCATCGGGATTGGTAACAAGCAACACCGTTACAACACCCATCTTTCTTAACACCACTAATGACGCACGCTTTTCCTCTAGCTTAGAAAAATGGTCATGTAATGTTTGAATGACTTGCATTCCTTCTTCCCATCCGATCTCTCCTGTCTCCAAAGATTTATCTAAAAGATACAAAAATAGCGAAGTTTGGAAGGTTATCGTATCCAGATCACCGAATTGCTCTTCAAAAATAGCAATAGCATTTCTCGAAACAATGTTTCGTTCTATAAAATCCTTCCTTGATATGTTAATGTCCTTTTTCTTAGGAGATAAAGCATTTGCTAATTCGTCTAATGATAAAGTATCCTTTAATTCTTTAATTCTATTAATTCTTTCCACCATCTTATCTCTTGGAAAAAACGTTTCTTGTCCAGTAAATGTTGATTTTCTAATAAACCAATCGTCTGGTATTAGCTTTTTTCTCTTCCAACGATAGAGCTGTCCGTAAGTAATGTCCGTTTGCTCTAGCAGGTCCTTTTTAGAAATTAATTCTTCATCCATTGTCTTCACTCCTTAACAATAACGTAACATAACACTGTTACGTTGTAAAGATGCTATCTTTCTTCATTTTTGATTACTTTATTCAAATGAAAATAATGACTTACTACATACTTATTTAATTTTCGGGAGAGGATTGGGTGGTTAGGTAAAATAGTAGTTTGACTAGGGTTTAATGCGGAAAGTGGTGCAATGCGAGCTTTCCCCTGCCCTCTTATGGTACTTATAGAACTTTTCTAATCATATTCTTATAAAAGAAAACAATAAGAAGGGGTGTAAGTTAATTGAAAAAAGTTAAGGTTCGTTTACGACCCATTGTAAGTAAGATAAATTTACCCACTGTTTTGAAAACAACTATTCTTCCAGGTGACTCAATTGAAAGATTATTTATTACAACCCAGGTAGGAGAGATTTATTACATTGGAAACGGAGATATAAGGACTTTTTTAGATATTCGCCCACGAGTCATAAAACTAGGTGCTTCTGGTGGCGGATATGATGAACGGGGATTGCTAGGGATAGCGTTTCATCCCGATTTTTATTATAACGGTCTGTTTTATCTTCATTATTCAGTAGCTGGATCACAAGGTCCAGGTGCTCTTCCTGAATTTTTTAAGCCTAATCCGTGTGATCCAAGAACCTTAAACCTAAAATGGATAAATAGAGAAACTCAATATGATCATATAGATACAGTTGAAGAATGGATTTTACAATCGAATGGTCAACCTCAAAAACGGCGGACATTACTTAATTTAAGAAGACCATTTTTTAATCATAATGGTGTCAATAGCTTAAACTTTTCACCTGAAACAGGAAAACTTGTTTTAACAACCGGAGATGGTGGATCAGGCTATGATCCATTTAATTTAAGCCAGGATGATATGGAGATCGCCGGTAAAATAATTGAAATTGATGTAGTTAAGAATTCATTTATCAATAATCCACCCGTCGTTACACGTTTTAATGAACTTCCCGTACCTATTCAGGAAACGCTCACAGTAATTACTAAAGGAGTTCGCAATATACCAGGCATTTCATTTCAAAGGTTTAATAATCAGTATATTAAATATGCGGGAAATGTCGGACAGGATTTAGTCGAGTCGATTTTTTCATTTATTCATTATAAACCCATACCGGTTACACAGCTTATTCAAGCTTCTTTCATGTATTCTAAGCCTGACCAAGAAGGATTTATTAACTTTGGCTGGCGGGGGTGGGAAGGTTGTTTTCCTACTTCGACCATAAGAGGCTGTACTTATAACCCGTCTTTGGATGAGAAAACAATTGCTTTTTACAATGAATCAGTAGCACTTTCAGGGAGTCGTCTTCAGCCTTTAACTAGTTATTTTCATCAAGATCCCCGACCCGATAAGTTTGAAGGAACTGCACTTACAGGAATTCAGCCTTATATGGGGAATCGAATCCCTGATTTAACAGGAAATGTTGTGTTTACTGATTTTGCCCGGAAAGATTCTCAACCTCATGGTAGAGGGGCTTTAGCTTATACCAGAGTGAGACCAGATGGCAAACAAAATGATTTTAGTGTGATTCAAATCGATTATGATTTTGAATCTCAATCAGCCTTTTATACTAGTTTGGGAACGAATCTGGATCAATCCAGACTATATTTAGGGGTTTATGGCTCTATGAATGTGACTGATTTTAACCAAGGAACTGTTTTTGAAATAGTTCCTTGAATCATACCTATAAAATTCTACTTAATCTTGATACCTCTCTTACATGGATTAAATTGTAATCTAATTAAAACCAAGGGAGGAATCAGGCTTCCTTGGTTGAATTTTTCCAGATATTAAAAGTTGAACACCTTGATTTCATTAAAATATTGTTTTACTGTTACATAAGTTTCCGAGCTGATTCCAATAAATCTTTATATAGGCGCCCCCAACGACTTGGAGATCTTTTAATTATCTGGGTGATTCCTGAGACTGGACTGTTTTTAAGGATCACTAAATTATAATCATTTTTATTCTTTTAATAATGATTAAAGCAATTTCAACCCATAGCCAGCTATAAAGGAAAGCAAATAAAAAGATACTTATAGTTGTAAGAAATGAAAAGGAATCAGAGACGGCTGGACCTAGAATTGGAAAGTGAAAAATAAATAGTAGACTCATTATTCCTAACATTAAAAGAATTGTACCAATAGCAATAATACTTAATCTCTTCCTAAAAAAGGAAAAAGATGCGCCTATGCCAAGCCCTAACAATCCTGTTGTAAAAGGAAATACAATTAGTTCAGTTGGCTGTAGGATGAATAACAACATAATTGTCAGAAAATAGGACTTTACTCCAAATGGAATGGATAACATGGAACATAACAGAATAGGTGCAGTGGCAAGCGGACTTATAAAATATCCTATACCTGGTAAGAAGCCACCAGCAGCCTGTAGAATAGCAGCAATACAAGCAAGAATAGACCCTAATATGAGCTTCATCGTTCTTTTATGTTTTTTGAATATAATTTGAGATAAACGAACCTCATCAGAAATAGGTTTAAAAAAATACACTTTTTCACCTCATTCTAAATGGTTTATATGTTTTCCGTACATTATATTTACCATTTATTGGAGGTGGAACTATTATTATTAATCCAAACATCAACATCCTTTAGCACCTGAAATAATCAGGTGCTTTCTCTCAGTATGTAAACTCGTTAATTTAAGTGCATTCTTTCACAAAGTCGCCGAAATGAAGCTAATTATTGCTCAGTATGAGTCAAATATGAAAAGACGATCACATTGAACGTAATCGTCTCATTAGTTAGGTTATTATTTAACAGTATCGTTGTAGTAGCATATCCACCCGTTCGTGATATAAAGTTAGCCACATTTTTCCGGTTGACCTATTCTCAATTAGTATTACGCTATTTTAATCGGTGTTTCTTTTACTATTTTGTGAACTAATATAGTTGATATCGCCGCTATAATAATGGATCCTACAATAGCAATCGAAACATGAGGTACTGGAATATCTAAGTTAAATAATCCCATAATTGGTTTAGGTATGCTAAATGCCCATAATAAATCACTAAGAGATACTATTACGAAAGCAACCACAATGGAAACAAATCCGCCAGAACCTCCATATCGATAAAATCCTAATCCAACTAGCCACCCAACTAGAAAATAAATCATGACGACGATGATATAAGAGATAATAGTCAATAACCAACTGTTTATCCCAAGTGTTGATAACACAACCTCTGTGAAAACGTTCATTTTAAATAAGCTTATTACCCAAGTTAGAATTGCTGTAATACCAATGATAGTAATCACTAAGCCGATTGATGAAAGGAATGCTCCTTGAAAGTACGATTTTCTAGTAACACCATGCTTCACATACATTGGTAGGAATGCTAAGCTTGAAAGAATCCCACAAACGAGCAAAAAGATCGTTGCTGTTTGAAACGTAAAGGTGAGTAGCGACATCGTTCTAATTTCCGGTTCGTTTAGGAACCAAAAAACGGAAAAGTAAAAAACATAAACAATTGGCAAGTACCATGCTACCCATTTCATTTGTACCGAGTATAGGTCAACAGCTATTTTCTTTCCCATTTCGTTCATATTAATTCCCCTCCTTTGTTAATTGAATAAACAAATCTTGTAGTGAAATGTTGCCTATCTCTAATCCTTTTTGTATTACACCATCTTCTTTTTCTTTCGATAATTCTCCGTACACCATTACCGATTTTATTCCCCCTAGCTGTTGTTCACTTAATACATTAAGTCCAGCGACTACTTCTTCTACATCTCTAATCGCCCCTGTAACAGAGAAACCTTTTTGTAGGAGAGAATCCATTTCCTCTTGAACTACTAATTTTCCTTTGTGAATAATAAGAACTTCATCAAATAAGTATTCCATTTCTGATACTAAGTGGGTAGATAAAATGAAAAGTCTAGGATAACGTGCTTGCTCTTCTACTATTTCTTTATAAAAAATTTCTCGAGTTGGAGCATCCATCCCTTGGTATGCCTCATCGAAAATGGTGATTGGAGTTCTATTCGCTAACCCGATTGTTACATTAAAAGCTGACTGCATTCCCGTTGATAATTTCCTTAGTGGTTTATTTGTTGGAAGTTGGAATAATTCTACTAATTGTTCGGCATATTTTCGATCAAAGGTGGGACGATAGCGCTCTGCTAGTTTAAAAAATTGTTTAATTGTGTCATATTCGTCTTTATAGTCTGTTTGGTGAACGAACGTAACTTGAGCTACTGCTTTCTCATTTTCAAAGATGCTGTCCCCATCTATTTTTATTTCCCCACTCGTGGCCTTTCGGTATGCAGCTAATAAAGATAGTAGACTAGTTTTCCCAGCACCATTTCGACCGATTAGTCCATAAATTTTCCCGTTTTCCAATGTGAAGTTAATATCACTCAATGCTTGAAATTCTTTATAAGAAACAGTTATATTCTTCGCCTCCACTTCCCTAGTCATCTTTCACACTCCCTTTTAATTTCTCCATTATTTTCACGATCTCACTATCTGACAACTTCAACTTTCTCGCTTCTTTTAACATCGGTAGGACAAATTCCTCAGCAAAACCTTCTCTTCGTTGTAGCACCAATTTTTCTTTCGCCCCTTCCGCCACAAACATTCCAACACCTCTCTTTTTATAAATGATCTCTTCTTCCACAAGGAGGTTAATCCCTTTCGAAACAGTGATGTGGTTCACCTTATAAAACTGAACGAGCTGGTTTGTCGATGGAATTTGGTCATGCTTTTTTAGTTGATCATTAATGATTTGGTCTTCAATCACTTCTTTTATTTGAATAAATATAGGCTTTTTATCATCTAAAGATTTACTCAATGCTTGAGTCACCTCTATTCCGTGTTATATGGTTATATAGTTATGTATATGAGTATATCTGAAGTGCACATTAATTGTCAACGATGGACGTAGGGAAAGTTACCTCTCCGCCAAAATGAACTTTACCTATAAAAAAAGGACTGCAAGAAATACAGTTCGTTTTTTCGGATAATTTACCTGTCCACTTTATTTATGCACAGTATTTAGTCAAATAAGAAAAGCCGACCGCTTTAAAAGCAATCGTCTCTTGATGATTCAGCTATTTCCAGCATATGTACTTTTTTTAGAATGTTAAACATTTTACGTTGAAAATCTTCTAAACTTACCGTTCCTTCATTCGGGCATTTTCATCCGTTAAAAACCGATGGTTAATCGCTTTAAGGAGACTTATTTTATCCAATTGAAGACCGTCAAAATTACGATAACCGCTTTTCGGATCCCGGGAAGTATTGCCGCCCATTAGTGTAGAACTTCTGCTCATTACTTCAACAAGAAGAAGTGCAATCCACGCTTATTCAAGGATTGCCTCTTTTACTTGAAGAAGACATGTAAATCCACTCTATAAATGTAGTTAAAATTAAAGTATAATGTAACCGTGGTTACATTAATAGGAGGTGAAATATTGATTAGTTGGCTACACCTCACTTATAAAATGCCTAGAAAGCCTAGTTCTCCAAGGGTGAAAGTCTGGAGGAAGCTAAAAAGTTTAGGATCTTTTCATTTACATGATGCTATATGGCTTTTACCTAAAAATGCTTATACATATGAACAATTTCAATGGTTAACTGTTGAGATTAAGGATTTAGGCGGAGAAGCCACTATGTGGGAATCACAACTTCACTTTGGATTATCTGATAAGGAAATAAGTCAGATGTTCATTGAACAAATCAATGAAGGTTATATTGAACTTCTAAAACAACTGGATGAAGAAAACATTGATTTGGTTTCTTTGGCAAAGAAATACCAACGGATAAAAAGAATTGATTATTTCAATTCCCCGTTGGAATTAAAAGTACGTGAAAAAATAATACAACGAAGGAGTGAATTAAAATGAAGTGGGTTACATGGGAAAACATCGGAGTAGACCGTATGGCTTGTTGTTGGTTAATTAAAAAGTATATTGATCAAGAAGCTGAATTTATTTTTATCCCTGAAGGCGAACAAGAAATTCCTGATAATACAAGGGGATTTGATATACCAGGGGCAGAGTTTTCTCACCGAAATGGACGATGTTCATTTTATTCTTTCATAGAAGATTACAACTTAGAAGATACCGTCCTAAAAAAAATTGCTCTAATTGTAGATGAAGCAGATACGGTACAAGAAGTTTTTTTAGAGCCTGTTGCACCCGGTCTTGATTTTATTTGTGATGGAATTAGCCTAAATAGTAAGGATGATTATGAGGCTTTAGAAAAAGGATTTATTATTTATGACGCTTTATACGCAATGATAAAAAGAAATAATCATTTATAATGGGAGAGAAAAAAAATGGAGAAACCTAGTTTATGGAACATTTTTTGGACCTATATCCTTATTGGATTACAGGGATGGGGTGGTCCAACTGCACAAATACAAGTCATTCATGAGCACGCGGTTGAAAAGAAAAAGTGGATCGATAATGAACGATTTCGAGATGCCTTTGCTGTATGTGGGATGTTGCCAGGACCAGAGGCAGCTGAACTTTGTATGTATGTTGGATATAGACAACGTGGTTATTTAGGTGGATTTTTAGCTGGCCTGGGGTTTATGTTACCGAACTTTATCTTGATTACCATCTTGGCATGGGCTTACTTTCAGTATGCTGTAACTTCTGACATAGCTCAAGGTTTATTATATGGTGTTAAGCCAGCAATGGTTGCTATTGTTTTATTTAGTCTTTATCGAATAGCTAACAAATTTGGGGTATTACAAGACGGGAAGAAAATATTTATTACCCTTTTCATGTTAACTTTAACTTTTATTACTCAAATTGACTTAATCCTTTTACTATTGGTAATGGGAGTAGTATATATGATACTAGTTCGCTCATTTAATAATAAAGCATTCAGCGTTAACAGTCTTCCATTTTTAGCAATCGCCTCAGTAGGGACCGCTTCGATACCAACTAGCCTTTCCCTATTATTTTTAAAAATTGGTGCACTTAGCTTTGGCGGAGCATATACGGTTTTAGCATTGTTACAATTTGAAGCTGTTGATAATTATGGCTGGCTAACAACTGAACAATATATTGATGGTTTAGCTATTAATGAATTAACACCTGGTCCGTTAATTATGGTTGCAGCATTTGTTGGTTTTGCAGCATATGGTTTTTGGGGAGCTACACTGGCAACCTTTTTTATCTTTTTACCTGCCTTTTTAGTTGTGCTCTTAGGTGCTCCGTATTTCGATAAGATTAGAGAGAATGAGAAGCTAAAATTATACCTAGCAGGAGTTAGTGCAGCAGTTGTTGGTCTAATTGCTAGTTTCCTAATACGTCTATCTTTAGAAGTCTTTATTGATTGGGGAAGTGTTGTTATTGCTATCGTAATGCTTGGTCTATTGTTTAAATTCAAATGGCAAATCTGGCAAGTATTCCTTTTAGCATTAGCTTTTGGGACTTTACTTATCTTTTTATAAGTATTAAAAAAATCTGAACACGGGGACAGATCTAGCGCTTCCTTCGCATAACGAAAAGAAGGCATAAGGTCCGTCCCCTCCTTCCACCTACTCCCCCCTACTGACATTATAAAGTAGTCATACCTATTACTGTTTTTGTTCAAGATAATTCTGCCATTCATAAAGACTTTCCGCCATACGGTAAGCCATAAACCCATGCTCTTTCATTTTTTGTGCAGCTATGGCTGAAAAAGCACAGAACTGCCCTCTATAATAAGCTACAACTTGTTTATCTCTCGGTAATTGTTGAAGATAAAAATCAACTTTTTCAAAGGACAGTTTTTGGACCCTGAGCTAGTAAATTTAAGATCTCAAGGCGTTTGTCACTATAAACATTTTCCAATTCTTTATAGTTGTTTATACAAATCATCTTTATAATCTTTTACAGAAGAAATAAGCTCTTCCATATTAATCATCCTTTATTATTCAATTGATTACATTGTTGATAATACTATAGTTGAAGTTAAAATAACAAATAATGATTTTCATTTTCTCATCCTCCTCTGCAAGAGTACACTATGTGTTAAAGAATAACGTTTGCGGGATAGCCTTAATTTTACCCTGCAACCACGTCATGATTAAAAGTACTTCTCCAAGATAAACTTGTGCTAACTTAAACTCTGTAAATCTATACATACTATACTAGCATCATACAAAACAAACACTATTCAATTAATTAATTGAATAGTGATATAGGAATTAATAAAATTCAAGCGAAAAGGGGATGTCTCAAAGGTCTGTTTTTGACCTATGAGACACCCCCGAAGCAATGAGCGAAGTCGCTACATCTTTTAAAAGCCTTGAGGAGTGGATTACACATTCACGGCGCGTTACCACGGAGCCATTGTACCTCAATTCCGGACTTTTGATAACGATAGGTTCTTTTTCTACCTGCTTGTATCTGCTTATATACTATTAATCGGTTATTGCTCCTTTGGAAGCTGATGAAACTGACCGAGCATACTTAGCTAAGATCCCCTTTAAATTTTGCTCTGGAGGACTCCAATCCTTTAATCTTTCATTAAATTCTTCTGGAGAAACATCAACAGCAAGTTCTTGTAATTCACTATCAATTGTAATCAAATCTCCTTCTTTAATTAATGCAATTGGGCCACCAACCTGTGCTTCAGGGGAGATATGACCAACTACTAATCCATGTGTTCCTCCAGAGAATCTACCATCTGTAATTAAACCTACCTTTTCTCCAAGACCCTTACCGACCACTATTGCTGTAATTGATAACATCTCAGCCATTCCAGGTCCACCCTTAGGTCCAACGTATCGAATGACAATGACATCTCCTGGATTAATCTCATTATTTAGAACAGCATTTGTTGCATCTGTCTCAGAATCAAAAACACGAGCAGGTCCTGTTATTTTTTTAATTTTCAAACCAGACATTTTTGCTAATGCACCATCAGGAGCTAAATTACCCTTTAGAATAACTAATGGTCCTGTCTCACGTTTTGGATTGTCAAAGGAGATAATTTCTTGCCCTTCTTTTAAAGGCTGAATTTCAGATAGATTTTGCTCTATTGTGTTACCGGTTACTGTTAAACACTCTCCATGAAGTAGCCCTTTATCAAGAAGTAACTTCATTACGGCAGGTACTCCACCAATTTCAGATAGATTTTCCATTACATAACGACCACTTGGTTTTAGGTCTGCTATATGAGGAACTTTTTTACGGATACGTTCAAAATCATCTAAATTAAGGTCTACATCAACTGTATGAGCCAATGCTAATAAATGAAGGACAGCATTGGTTGACCCTCCAAGAGCCATTACAACAGTAATAGCATTTTCAAAGGCTTTCTTCGTCATAATATCTTTAGGAGTAATTCCTTTATTTAATAAATTCATAACAGCTTTTCCTGCTTTTATACAATCTTCTAATTTTTCTTCTGTCTCTGCTGGGTTTGATGAGCTTCCAGGTAAACTCATCCCCATAGCTTCGATTGCCGATGCCATTGTATTCGCTGTGTACATCCCCCCACATGAACCAGCTCCTGGGCATGCATGACATTCAATTTTATGAAGTTCATCACGGTCAATATCTCCGTTATTGTATTTTCCTACTGCTTCAAAAGCAGAAACAATATCAATGTCCTTCCCATCTACATTCCCCGGTCTAATAGTTCCCCCATAAACAAAAACGGCAGGTAAATTCAAACGCCCTATTGCAATCATGCACCCTGGCATATTTTTATCGCATCCTCCAATTGCAACTACCCCATCGTAGTTCTGAGCGCCTACAACTGTTTCTATAGAATCTGCAATGACTTCACGGCTTGGTAAGGAAAAACGCATCCCCTCTGTCCCCATAGAGATACCATCTGAAACTGTAATCGTATTAAAAATAAAAGGAGTTCCCCCTGCATCTAAAGCACCTTTTTTTGCTTTTCTAGCTAATTCATCAATATGCATATTACATGGGGTAACCTCGCTCCATGTACTAGCAATTCCTACAAAAGGTTTATTAAAATCTTCATCTTTAATCCCCATTGCCCGTATCATTGCACGATTTGGGGCACGGTTTATATCATTAAAAACAGAACTTCGAATTTTGGATGTATTGTTATTCATTAAACTAAATCTCCTTACATTCTCCGTATTTATTATTAATCTATTACCTTGATACTTTCTAAACCTTCACAATATATTAAGAGATTTCTCGATGCCCGTTACAGACATAGCTACCAAACCAACACCTCCTTTTTCAATCTATTTATTGTAATAATCCTTATTTATTAAGGATTACACCAATCGCAATAAGTGGGAGATGTTGTTGTAACACCATCTTGACGAGGTTCTTCTTTTCTAAAATTGCAACTAGGACAGCCATATACTTCTTTTGCAATTTGTTTTGTCCAAAGACCACAAGCTTCACAAGGTAATCCACGTACCACATCTACTACTCCCCACCCTGGACAAGAACAATTCGGACATAAGTTCATCAATCGAACAGCTAGTTTTTCCGCTAGCTTATTTATTACTTTCATACGGGTAGGATTCATATGAGCTCGCATATCTGTTTCGACATGAACTAAGCCATCTGCAGATGCAGAAGTACAAAGGTTAATAGCTTCCTTCACCTCAGAAGATCTTTTTAATCCCTTAAAAGTAAAACCTTGAATAAAACCTGAATTTGGTCTAACAACTAAGGCATGAGAAGGGAAATGTACCTTATCTAGGAAATCTTTAAGATCATTAATAGAAGTAACTGTTTTTGCATCATAATTGGTTTCGAGGCTTATCTCCTGCTCAATAACTTCAATACCACGTTCGTCATCAATCCATAAAAGGATTTCATGGTCTTCTGCAACCATAGGAAAATAACGATGTGGTCCAAAACTTCCTTCACTCGCTATTCCAAGAGGAAGACCAAGTTCATCCATACCCATTCTAGCTTTTTTTCGGAGAGTTTCTAACGGTGTAAACTCACGTTCTACTTCTCCAGAAAATGTTCCTAATAGATCGGTATTAATTTTTTCAGGAACTTTAATTGATACTCCTAATAGATCATTGAAAGGCTTACCAATGGCTTGTCGTTTATCATGCATTGTTGATAGGGCAGCTTTTCTACCCTTGTAGGGATGCATATTGTATATTCCCCCTCTCTTTTAGTTTTTAATAGGTTTTTAATATTTTTTTTCCAAATTACTCGCTAGTTTAAAAGTCATCATTCTTTCACCCGTTTTAGTACTAACATCGGTATGAAAACTCACTACTTCTTCATCAGTTATATTAAAAATCAATCTCTTTAGGTCTTCTATCCCTGATTCAATGAGATCAGTTCTTGATTTTTTTATCAACAAAACTCCTTCTTTATCTTTACACAGTGCATACTCAGCAGGAGTTAAAATACCACGAAGTATAACAATAACTAAATCTCTTAAAATATCTGTTTTAACAGCTATTGGACCACGGCCAAGATATTCTTTTTGCCATTGAATTAAAGCTTTACTGATTTCAGATTCAGTCGCACCCTTTGTTTTGTTCATTTTTACCCCTCTTTTCATTTAATATGGTAAAGTCACTTAGTTGGAAAAGTACTTTCAGTGGTTACCAGTTTTTCCAACGTCCTTCGGGATCAACACTCGCAAGTCGTATCTTGAAATAGCTTCTCTTACCTTAGGTTGAATGTTATTTACTCAATAAAAAAACCGACAACTTCAAACGTCAATGATGATATAAAATCATTGAATCTGAAAATTGTCGGTTTCACCTCAACTAACTTCAGCGAAGTCTTTTGATGAGCTACCTTTTTATTGGAATAATAATTTATGTTTATATATTCTCTTCTTTAAAAAAATCGGTATATCTCTAATCTAATCCCCCTTAGATTATGAAATATACCGATTTACATTACTCTCTCATTCTTGTACTTTAGGAAACTTTTTCATCCAGTCAATATTTTAAATATTAAAAGAATGCTAAAGACCTAATTATTTAAGAAGTTGAAAATAAACATCTACCGATTATTAAATTATAAATAATATATACCAAGCTTTATAAATATGTCAACAACATATTCCCCTTATACTCAATACTTTTTATAGCATCTAGTTTATTTCAACGCGAGATATCTAAATAAATAAAGATTAAGAGCCATTTCGCTCCCGATCTTTATTTTAAATCGAATAACGTGCTTATGAAGATAGTTTTTTCATAATCCGCTTTGCTCGAATATAATCTATAGCTTCCTTTATTAGCTCCTCGTCAACTTCTTTATCATCAATAATTATTTTATATTTACCTTCGAGTATCCCAATATCAGAAAGATAATGAGTAGTCGTCGGATTAATATAATCGCTAGATTTCTCAGGGATATCGGAATAGCCTACTAAATAATCAATTGTTGTCTCAAACAAATCAGCTATTTTCTTTAATGTACTGATCTCTGGGGTTCGTATCCCGTTTTCATATCCAGAAACTGCAACTTTAGAAACTTGTATTTTATCTCCAACTTCTTGTTGAGTTAAATTGTTTTGTTTTCTCAGCCTCTTTAGTCTTGTCTTAAAATCAGGCATTGGCTCGCTCTCCCACCTTAATCACTAAATCTTTCTAGTGATATAATTTTTACTCTTCCTTAAATTATATCAAAACGCTTTATCAAAATCTTATTTTTTAAAACTTGAAGATTCTAAATTAATACAAATATATCCTTTTTTTCTATAAAAGGGGTTGTATTTGGAGGAAGTAATTGCTATTATTGTCATTGTTATTACTCTATGATTAACTTATTCAAATAAGTTAACATACAGTTAACATAATTGAAATAATAAGGTGGGGGGAATTATGAAAAAAATTAAAATGATAGGGATTGTAGGGTTTTTGTCAGTCGCTCTACTAACTGCATGCTCAGAGGATACTGCAACTGAAGCTGATCCTGTAGAAGAAACAGAAGTTGAGGACGTAGAAGAAGTAGTTGAGATCACCGAGGAGGAAGTTCTGGAATTTCAGCAAAGCTGGGGCGAAGGAATTGTTCATATCGGAGAAGTATACAGCGAGGGTGGCGACTATGAAGCCGCTGCTACTGAGCATATCGAACGTTTCTATGGTTATGACATGAGTGATGTTCTTTTCAAACCAACTTTAGCTAGAGAGGAACGTTTCCGCGGTACATTTGAAAGTGCTTTGTCTTATTTCGTGGGTGGAGATATTTCCGAGGATAGTGGTTTTGCTATCGCACCTTGGTCAGATGTACGATGGGAAAATGAAGGGGTTTTAATTGAAGGAAATAAGGCTGTAAGTATGGGCGTGTATTATTTCACACCAGCTGATGGAGGAGAGCCTGTCGAAGTAGAATACACTTTCACTTTTAAAAAGGATAATGATGGCGACCTGAAAATTGTCCTTCACAGCTCTCACCTTCCATATAGTGCTAATCAAGCAATCACAGAGGAAGAAGTTCTGGAATTTCAGCAAAGCTGGGGAGAAGGAATTGTTCATATCGGGGAAGTTTACAGCGAGGGTGGCGACTATGAAGCCGCTGCTACTGAGCATATCGAACGTTTCTATGGTTATGACATCGGCAATGTTCTTTTCAAACCAACTTTAGCTAGAGAGGAACGTTTCCGTGGTACCTTTGAAAGTGCTTTGTCTTATTTCGTAGGTGGAGATATTTCCGAGGATAGTGGTTTTGCTATTGCACCTTGGACAGATGTGCAATGGGAAAATGAAGGGGTTATCATTGACGGAAATAAGGCTGTAAGTATGGGCGTGTATTATTTCACACCAGCTGATGGAGGAGAACCTGTCGAAGTAGAATACACTTTCTCTTATACAAGAAATGATGATGGCGACCTGAAAATTGTCCTTCACAGCTCTCATCTCCCGTATAGTAATTAATTAGTTAAATAGCAAATATTCATAGTTTATAATATAGTACCTATAAGAGATCCTTTGATTATAAAGGATCTCTTATTTCTTTTGAAGTATTAAATAGATTATGTAATACCATTTTTGATTTTAAAAAAAACGCATTTCGGATGAATTGTTCCATGTTCTATGACTTTATTAACGAGACTAAGCGATGCGAGCACGTTCATTGGTAAATCATTTATAGTAGCCTATCTAATGATTTCTTTTATTAATGGTAATTCGATTGAAAATACAGTTCCTTTACCGACTTCTGATGTAAAGTCAATTTTCCCATTATGTTCATCTATAATTTTATAGCAAGACATTAAGCCAAGCCCAGTGCCTTTTTCTTTCGTCGTGTAAAATGGCTGCCCAAGTTTGTCTTTAATATCATCAGGAATTCCTGTACCATTATCTGCGATTGTAATAAATACACTTTTGTCAGTGCAGTAGGTTGAAACAGATACAGTCCCATGATTGTCTAAGGATTCAATGGCATTTTTTATAATATTCATAAACACTTGTTTCATTTGATGCTCACTGCAATGACAAAGTAACGGTTGTTTCGCTACCTCAAAATTTATTGAAACATTGTCTAAATTAGCTTGTGACTGCATTACAATACAGACATCCTCCAAAAATTCACCTACATCAGAAGCCATTAATTCTTGAGAAACAGGCTTGCCTAGTATTAAAAGTTCACTTGCGATTGTTTCAATCCGATTAATTTCTGAATCAATAATAGGATATTTTCACCTTTACCATTTATTCATCCCTCCATTTTTGTACAGTTCAAAAAAATGTATTTTTATACCTTGAAGTTCGTCCACTCCTTCATTTAACTAAAGCATACTATATAGTACCTATTGAAATGGAGGTGACGTATTTAATGGATCAGATGGCAATGGCGTATCAAGGACAGTTGGTTGAAGTTAGAGATGTTTATGGTAGAATTCATACAGGAATTATCGATGGGGTTAATCAACGAAGAGGATTATTCCTTCGAACATCCCCCTTTAGAAGGATATTTATTCCCTTCTTCTTAATCACTTCCCTTCTCCTTTTACGACGCTTTTTCTAAAAGATTAACTAAAAATTTCATTAAGAATCGGATACAACAATAACAAATATTTTAGCAAAATGTAATAACTCATTTTGCTTTTACAATTTAGAAGAGCAGGATATGCTCTTTTTATTATTTCTTTTTTTAACCCCAAAAATCACTTCACAGTTTTTTTCAGATATAAAAGACGATTACTTGAAAGCAATCGTCTTAGAGAGTTATTCTATTACCAGTATCTTTGTACTGAACAATCGCTACACTTACTTGGTTAGTTTTTATCCACTAACATTAACTCCCATTTCTCTTCGATAAGTTCTTTATTAGAAAGTATTTGAGTTTGAGTTTTCTTTAATTCAAACCCTACTCTCTCGTAAATTCGCCTTGCTGATTTTAGTTCGCTATTAGTCCAGAGAATAATACTCTCAAATCCATTTTCTTTGCTAAAGCTAATTGCTGTTTCGACTAACTTCTGTCCATACCCAGTACCTCTAACATTAGGTTCAACAAGAAATAAACCCAATTGTGCAGTAATAGCATTAACCTTTTTTATACTTACGGAACCACTTTGTTTCCCACCAATCTCTAAAATGAAAATGTTTTCGTAAGAGTCTGCCCGCTCAATAAACCCACTAACACTTTCTTCTATAAAATCTCGAAAAGATAAATCGTATCCAAAATCTTTATTGTATAAATCATAGTGAGAATTTACTATGTAATCTTTATCTTCTAACCTATATGTACGAATCATATTAATCACCAATTTTCATCTTTTTCTTCAATCAACTTTACTTTAGCTTACTATCATTTTCCAGTTTGTGGAGTAGAAAAAGTGAGCTGCAATTGCAACTCATGATTTTTTACTAACGCGTTCGTTCAAGAAGATAGATGATTAGAATAAAAAATACATAAGTGCCAGTATTGTTCCAATCGATATTATGGATTTAATCCAGATGATTTTTTTAATTATACCTGCTTTTTCTTCAAGGTAATTTAAGTAAATCATCGTTACAGCAAATCCAATAAATGGAGTAAGATACCCTGTCCCACCAACGGCTTCAAAATACTTTAATATTCCTAATACTATTAAGATGGGACCCACAGTTCCAATAACCAAATTTATATAGAGAATGCCTTTATCATTTTTCTCCAAAATCTCTCACCCTATTTCAATAAAGTTACTCCATACCAATCTACCATTTATAAACAATTATAGTATAAAGGTAACTATAATTGGATTTTTCTGCTCGTTATTCAATAACTATACTGAAACTTTAATCTAATTCCTTAAAAAAACCTTCGAACTCAAGAGTTTTCTGTTGTCGAAAGCCAAAGTTTTTGTATTCGATCATTAGATTACTAATGTTATTTTCATAGTTTGCATCGTGTAGTTTTACCCGAAAGACGAGCAGAAAGTTATCGTCTACTTTATAGTTTTCGACAGGTAGGTATTCATTGATATACCCTTCTTTAATTACACTTTCCTCGTTCATCACTCCAGTCACACCCATTTCATCAATCATCGAAGTGACCGATATTTGTAAATCGTCTTCATTTAGCTCCGTTCCATCGTGCTTTATTAATGTTACGTTGTTTAAAGTCGGTTTTCCAAAACCACCCCAATGCAAACCGTAGCCTAAATAAAACGGCAGTCTTTCTTTTACAATTGGAGCATCCATAGCGAGATAAGAGGAAGACCCGATAACAAATTCTCCTTTTGATAAAACATAGTTAAATGTACTAACGATTAATAATAGCGCAGCTCCCAGTATAATAAACCACTTTTTCATCAAGAACCTCCTCGTATTATATCTTTAAGAGCTCTCATTTAGAGATTTCCAGTTGATCCGGATTAACAAGAACCCTTTAAATG
>NZ_JAWRVK010000040.1:0-39590 GCF_036663575.1 Halalkalibacter flavus | reverse complement strand
AACTCTAGGATAATAAAAAGTAGTGCAAATAATAACGAGTTCCTCCAATGGTGATTTTTTCGAGTATAATAAATAAAAATAATAAAGGTAAAAGGTAGGATTAACGTATCGGCAAAAATGATACCAAGCTCATTATCTTGAGTTGGATGCCATAACAAGTATGTAGGGAATTTATATAGATTTAAAAAAAGATTAAATGTAACCTCAAGAATATCAGCGATAAATACTCCAATAGAATATGAGGCAAGAATTGTATGCCAGCTTATTTGCTTTGTGCGAATGATGGCAATGAACCAAATGGAAAAAGCAGCTAATGTAAGTAAATACAACACGGCACTATCGCTCCTTCGTAACAAATCATTCCTATATTATTTGGTACAAAAGTTATTCTATACAAAACATACAAGAAAAACCTCATTGACTTACCACGCTGAACCGTATCATAAATTGAGGCATAAGCAAGGTGTATCATTTGATTCAGAGGAGAATCCTTGTGGTAAAATGCACTGATTATCACAGTTATGGCCATCTTCGCAAAAAAAAGCCTAGCAAGGTGCAGGCAAAACCAATGAAGAATGTGTGGAATTTACTGTCTTCGTACAGTCTGTGGAGAAAGGTTATCGCTATTGTGAAGTCAACGTGGACAAGTCTTCGACTCGGAAATCTCCTTGTTTTCGGTTATTTCGCTTTCCTTCTCCAATGAAGGGAACGTTAAGCCAGTTCTTGGTTATTTATGAGTTACGCTTTGGGCTTTTTGAACAATTCGTCCTGCCACAGTTGATAAAGATAGATGATAAACGCAAAACCGACCATCATAGCAACAATAGCAATGGTAGGCAAAGTCGATTCATTTGAAACAAGCCCCATCCGCTGCCATACCGAGTAAACGATGTACATAAATAACTCATCCAAAAGTATATTGACAGTCAAGTGCTTCCAGGATTTTCCGGAAGTGAAGTGAAAAATCCAGATAACTATAACTAAATATGCTCCATACACCCAAGGAACCGGGACGACTTTATCCCACCCGAACAGACTGGAACCTGTCTCTTTCCACCATCCGTAATGGTAAGCCGCTTGATATGCCAAGGTATGAATAACGGTCATAAATAGAGCTACCGGCATGTACCTGCGTACAGTATCCATTTTCAAAAAAAAAACGAAATTGAAGTGAAAAAGATGACTTTTTATATCAATGTTTGTAAGGTATCTGATTGTGCTCAAAATGCTGTTCAATAAGGTGATAAGGTAGTTGAAACTGAATTCCCACTTAGCATAAATTAACTTAACGTACAAACTCCGCTCTTATTCTGGATGTACTACTATACAAATAACATTGCAACAACATACATTATTATGCGAAGTTAATCTTCACTCAAAGTGACCGAAAGGAGGGATTGATATGTCTTTTGTTCATAGACCAGTTAGACCAGTTAGCGATTTCGCGTTAATCGTCGTGCTGTTCATTCTTTTAGTTATCATTGGTTGCGCGTGTTTTATCTAGTAAGGCAAAGAAGTAGCGAAACTTCTCATCCAATTAGGAACCTGACACCTCCATTATCGATCAGAATAAGGCAAAGGCATTTATTGCCTTTGCCTTTATTATCGCCCTTAGGTTGTGCCATGATTTGGTATTACATCTCTTTAAAAAATAACATCATTTTCAGATGCAACGAATATATTTAGATATGTTACGTACACTCTTGTGGTGAATAATATGTAGCATGTCAATGCATTTTTTCATTTCAGGAGGAAAAAACTAATGAAAATGCCGGGAAAAAAAGCTGCTCGAAATTTTCTTCAACAAACGTTTCCTCAATGTGATGTTGCTTTTTTGGCTGGGAGTGCCGCAAGGGAAGAGTTAACTGAACGTTCAGATTTGGATATCGTTATCCTTGATGAAATGCAGTCATTATCTTTTCGACAATGTTTTATTTGTTTCGAGTGGAAAATTGAAGCGTTTGTTTATAATCGAACGTCCCTATCTTTTGCTTTTGAAATGAGTCGCCTAGAAGGTATTCCTTCGATTCCCCGAATGTGCGCTGAAGGGATCATTTTGAAAGACGATGGGTCAGCAGTAGAAATTCAAGATGTAGCCAAAGAATATATAAGAAATGGTCCTTCTAAATGGACTGAGGAAAAGCAACAACCTATGCGATTTATGATTACAGATTTATTAGATGATTTAAATAGCTATACGAATGACAAAGAAAAAATGTTTGTGGCTTATAAGCTTTTTGATATCGTTGCTGAATTTGTGTTAAGAGCAAATGGCCATTGGATTGGGTATGGAAAGTGGATGTATCGTTCTTTACTTCGTTTCGATAAACATTTTTGTGAACGATATGTAGAAGTCTTTCATATATTTCTGAAGACGGGAAATAGTGAGCCTTTAAGTACATTGATCGATAAAGTATTGGAACGACATGGCGGTAGGTTGTTTGAGGGGTATAAAGAGCCGTTATAGATGAGAACACTGTAACATATTTAATGTTCTTTAACACCTAAATTAGTAGAATAACAATTTTTGTCACGAGAATAAAACGTTTGTTTAATACAATACAAAAAGGGTTGACAATATAAGGACTAAAAAGATTGGAATGCTCTTTTAGGTTCTGGTGCAAAAACTTCAAAAATAATTACAAGTAATCTCTAACTCTTGGACATATTGATACTACTAATCAAAAAAAGTGTGTGATCGTATGGAAAAGGAAAATTTGTTCAAATTGAAGTACTATCAGCCTAAATTGGCTAACCAAGATATGGGTTTTGGTAAAAGCAGATCATTTATATGTTCAACATTTGAAAACGAGAAGACCGAGTATATGATTCAACACTTTTGAAACAGCAAAGCAAATTATCTCTAATAAAGATGTTAAGTTAGTTCAGTTGGTTGATGAAATCATCATAACGGTTGCCCCAACTCTAATCGGAAATGGTATTCCGTTATTTAGAGAGGGAGAATATAAATTAGACCTTTCATTAAAAGGAATGAGAAACTTCAATGAGTTTGTAGAACTCAATTATTTAGTTAAAAACCATTAAAAACCTTTATTGCATTAACGGATGCTTGAGTTTAATAAAGATTAGAAAAAAGCATTGGCTAAACCATTGCTTTTTTCCGTTAATATGGCTGCAAATTAATGCAAAGATAGCGGTACTTTTAGGATGTTTTTAAGTTTTATATTCCTTAACAGAACCTAATAGGGGAACCTCGTTCTTTTTTATTTCCGTTCTGTTAATGTTTGGATCATTGCTTTCATTTCTGCTACCTCTTGTCGTAGTTCTTTTAACTCTGCATTTTTGTTTTCCTCTTCTTCTTCTTCATTCGCTTTTTCTACATTATTAACAATGACCCCAATAAAGAGGTTAAATACAATGAATGTGCCAACTAAGATAAAGATAACGAAATAGATCCAAGACCAAGCAACTTCAGCAAATATGGGCCTCATAACACCACTTGCCCATGATTCTAGCGTGACAACTTGAAATAACGTTAAGAGAGACAGCTGTAAGTTTCCGAAATATTCAGGGGCAACTCCAGCAAATAACATCGTTCCTATTACAGCGAAAATATAGAAAATGATACTCATTAAAATCATTATGTTACCAAGTGCAGGAATTGTCATTAGCAAGGCATCTACAAGGCGACGCAATGAAGGAATAACGGATATCGCACGAAGTACACGAAGCACACGTAAAATCCTGAGCACTGTCACGAAGTGGGCTCCGACAAATACATGACCAGCAGCAACAATCAAAAAGTCAAACCAATTCCAGCTGCTTTTAAAGAAATCTTTTGTCGGACGAGTTGCAATAAAACGCATGGCAATTTCAATTGTAAAGATCCATAGCAGAATATAGTCAATTAAATAAAACCACTCGTAATAAGCTCTATATAAATCAGGGTATGTCTCAAGCCCGACAATAATGGCGTTAATAAGAATAAGAGTTATGATTGTTGCAGTAAATGCACGATGAAATACAATCTTCTGAACGGTACGTACAAATGGTGATTTAGATAGTTCGCTATTTCTAGTTTCCATGTTTGGCGCATCTCCTTAAGAAAACAAATCTAGTATTTATTCTACTAGATTTTGTGTTTACGAAAAAGTGTTTGCTCATTGCTATTATGGAATAATTACGTTTGTTTCGACTAAAACGTATTTTGTTGATTCAGTATGTACAAACAAGTCAAGTTCAATAACTGTGTTGCGTTAATAAAAAAAGGTAAACACATAAGATGTGTCTACCTAAAAAATGTGTTATTGTGTTTTTGTGAACACTTCACCTAGTTCTTTAGATCTTGATATTGCACGTTTCACAGCACTGCACATAGCCTCTTGGCTCTTTCGTTCTCTAAGGATATTAATTCCTGCCTCTGTTGTACCATTAGGGCTCATTACTTCTTCATATAACTCTTTAGAAGATTTGCTAGTTGTTTGGAGCCTTTTTCCTACACCAACAACGGTTTGAGTAATAAGTGCAGATGCCTCTTCAGGTGTAAGACCCGCTTCATGTGCAGCCTGTTCCATTGCTTCAACCAAATAATAAAAATACGCTGGCCCGCTGCCTGCGAGCCCAGTAACAGCATCTAATTTATCTTCCTTTACAATGGTAACCGTTCCTACAGCTGAAAAAAGTTGTTCCACTTCTTTTAGCTGTTGATCCGTTGCATGCATTCCTTTTGTAATCGCTGTTGCAGATTCACCAACCTTTGCTGAGGTATTGGGCATCGTTCTGATGACACCAGCCTTAGATCCTAATAAATCTTCAATATAGAAGGTAGGAATTCCAGCTAAAACCGAGACGAAAAGTTGGTTTGCATTTGTCGCATGGTTAATGTCATCAATCGCCTCTTTCACATGCTTTGGTTTCATTGCCAAAATGACAATATCACCTTGACTAACCGCTTCAATACGATTACTATTCGTTCGTATTCCATACGTGTTCTCAAGATAATGTAACTTTTCTTGATCACTTAAGTTTGTTGCGATGATCTGCTTTGGTTCAACAACTTCTTGTCTTACCAATCCACCAATGATCGCTTCGGCCATTGATCCTGCACCTAAAAATGTTATGGTTTTGTTTTGTAACAACGATTCGCACCTATCCTTTCACTTGTCCCGTTCCATGGACGATATACTTCGTTGATGTTAATGCTTCTAATCCCATTGGTCCTCGAGCATGGAGCTTTTGTGTACTTATACCAATTTCAGCGCCGAACCCAAACTCAAAACCATCAGTAAAACGTGTGGAAGCATTATGGTACACTGCAGCAGCATCTACTTTGTTCAAAAAGTTTGCCACATTTTCTGCATCTTCACTAATAATCGCCTCGGAGTGTTTCGTGCCATATTGATGAATATGCTCAATTGCTTCGTCCAATGAATCAACAACCTTTAATGCTACTTTTAAGTCAAGAAATTCATCGGCCCAATCAACTTCATTAGCTGCCTCTATTCTAGAATTAAAGGACCTAGTTCTTTCATCTCCGACAAAAGCTACATTTTTATCCGAGAGGGCTTGCAATAATGAGTCGAAATGATCAGTTGCCCAGTTTGAATTTACAAGAATCGTTTCAACTGCATTACAAACAGAAGGGCGTTGTGTTTTTGCATTCACAGCTACGGAGATAGCCATGTTGGTATCTGCATTGTGATCAATGTATAGATGGCAATTGCCAACACCTGTCTCTAAAACGGGTACTGATGCATTTTTTACTACTGATTGAATAAGTGACGCACCCCCGCGAGGAATTAAGACATCTAAATACTCATTTAGTGTGAACATTTCTGTTGCCGTTGCTCGGCTAGTATCTTCAATTAGTTGAATAGCTTCTACTGGAATTGTTGTTTTTTCTAACGCGCGTTGGACCACTTTTACAAGTGCTGTATTGGAATGAATGGCAGAAGAACTTCCGCGAAGTAAGACAGCATTGCCAGCTTTTAGACAAAGGCTTGACGCGTCGATTGTCACGTTCGGTCTAGCTTCATAAATCATGCCAATAACTCCAAGAGGAACACGTACTTTCTGAATTTGTAATCCATTTGGACGCTCGATACTTGCTAGACTTTCTCCTACTGGATCTGTTAGTGAAATAACCTGTCTGATTCCTTCAGCCATATCTTTTAACCTTGTAGAAGTTAATGTTAACCGATCAATGATACCTTCATTTGTTCCGTTGTTTCTTGCGATTTGAATATCTTTTTTATTTTCTGTTAATAGGTACTCTTCTTCTTGAAGAAGTTGCTGTGCAATTGCTTCAAGAGCTTCGTTCTTTTCTGTCGTTGTTTTTGTTGCTAGTTCACGGGCACATTCGCTTGCTTTTTTTGCTTTGATTTTCAATTCGTTCATCGTTTCATCGTCTCCTTTATATGTGGAACCCAGTCATTGCGATGAATAACCACAGGTTGTTTATGTTTGGTTGTATCTTTTTTTGATCCTTGCTGTCCTCTAAAATGGTTGCACTCTTCCATAGTCATATTAGCCTTTCCTTTACCAATAAGGCTCCCATTTTCATTGATCACTTCAATTACATCTCCTGTTGTGAATTGCCCTTCTATAGCTACAATGCCAACAGGCAATAAGCTTTTCCCTCGGTGTAATAGTGCTTGTTCTGCTCCTTTGTCAATCATAAGGCGAGCAGAGATCTTTGAATGAAGAGCAATCCACTGTTTTGTTGTTGGCATGACGGCTTCATGTTGAAATGAGCCAATATAAGTTCCATCACCTTTTCCTTCTAAAATATCGGTGAATGTGTCTTTTTTAACACCTTTTCCAATAAAGACGTTTACACCTAATGTCAAGGCTGTTTGTGCGGCGCTCACTTTTGATTTCATACCACCTGTACCGACTTTGGATGTCGATTCCCCGGCTAGAGCGAGTAGGTCATCGGTAACATAAGGTAAATAATGGATTTTTTTGGCGTTTGGATTTGTTTGGGGGTTATCATCATAAAGCCCGTTCACATCAGTCATGATACATAAGGTATTAGCATGAATTAACCCGCTAACAAGGGCAGATAACATGTCATTATCTCCAAATGTCAGTTCCTCGATCGAAGTCGAGTCATTCTCGTTAATAATCGGAATAGCGCCTCGTTTTAATAACTCCGTTAATGTTGAATATGCATTACCATAGCGTGTTTCATCCGAAAAATCTTGCCTAGTTAATAGCAATTGGGCAGGGGTTACCTCATGAATTCCAAACTGTTCAATATAGGCTTGCATGAGCATTGCTTGCCCAACGGCTGCAGCAGCCTGTTTACCAGCAATTGTGACAGGCCTACTTGGATAGCCTAGAGCCTTAAATCCAGCTGCAACAGCGCCAGAAGAGATCACAATCACTTCATGACCGGATTGCTTAAGTTTTGCGATTGCTTTGACAAATTCAGTGACTTTTTCCATACTTAAAGCACCATGCTTTGTCGTCAATGAACTACTACCAATTTTAACAACGAGACGTTGTCGACTCATGATTCTCTCCTCATTTCAATAAATTACTAGATCAAAAAATAAAAGCCCCTCCGTCCTCATCATAATAAGGACGGAAGAGCTTAGTTTCCGCGGTACCACCTTAGTTGGCAAATTGCCCACTCTTACCCGTATCGTGGGGGACGGTCGAGCTTAATAAAAAGGTAAAGTATTAAGCTGACTAGCTCTAGGGCAGGTTCAATGTCATTAGAGGTGGTGACTCTTTCAGCCGGTGAAGCCACTCTCTTTACACATAATGGTCATTTACTAATCCCTATCAACGCTTTTTGTCATGTTTTTTTCCATTATATGAGGGTACGGTCTCGGAGTCAACTCTTACTCAGAAAAAACAATAGTAGATTTTTAATTTTTAGCAAAAAACAGAAAAGTAAATCAATAAAACTAAGGAGCGGAAAGATGAACATAAATAAAACGATTTGGATAACAGGAGCGTCAAGTGGGTTAGGACGAGATCTTGCGCTAGAAGCAGTGAAAAAAGGGTATACTGTTGTTTTGCTAGCCCGAAATATTGATAAATTACAGGAGTTAAAAGGAATAATTGAAGAAAAGGGAGGAAAAGCGTTTGTATATCCGCTTGATGTTAGCCATCCCTTGATGATTGAGGAAAGAACAGCACAGATTATGAAAGAGGTCGGGCAAGTGGACGTTCTAATTAACAATGCAGGTTTTGGGGTATTTGATAAGGTAGAGACAGCTAATATAAACGATGTTAAGGAAATGTTTTCTGTAAATGTCGTCGGTTTGATAGCATTAACGAAGGCTGTTCTCCCGTATATGTTAAAAAACAATCAAGGTCATATAATTAATATTGCCTCTCAAGCAGGAAAACTTTCGACACCGAAGTCAACGGTTTACTCCGCGACCAAACATGCCGTTTTAGGTTTTACAAATGGGCTTAGAATGGAGTTAATGGATACAAAAATTAATGTTAGTGCTGTAAATCCGGGACCTATTAAGACACCTTTTTTTGTGCGAGCTGATCTAGAAGGAACGTATGTTAAAAATGTCGATCGGTGGATGTTACAATCCGAAGATGTCGCCGCTAAGACGATTCAGCTTATCAAAAAGCCAAAACGTGAGCTAAACTTACCTAAATGGATGAATTTTGGCTCCACTCTATATCAAGTTATGCCAAAAGTGATAGAGCGAATTGCTGGCAAGAAGTTGAACCAAAAATAAGTAGAGAGGGAGAAACTTATGGCTAACCGCTATCATTGCTGCGCAACATGTACTCATTTCAGTGCTGAAAAAAAGCAAGGAGGAGGAATGCATTACCGATGCATTCGTTTAGGTTATGAAACAAAGCCGGCCTATACTTTTCATTGCTGGGAGCCAAAAGAGCATGTGAAAAAGTTGATGGAAAAACGAAATCATTCATCCTGATTAGTGAAAAAAGGGTAAATAATATCGTGTAGAATGTCTGGTAAGTTTTCAAATCCTTGTTGTTGTACTTGATCGACAATTTTCTGCAGCAGTTGATTTCCTTCTTCTTTCGTAAGAGGTAGACTAAAACTTTGCTCTGTGTAGGTTTTAATAACATTATCCATTTGTTTTTTAATAAAGCGTTTGTCCATCTTATTCTCACACCAGTCTTTTCAAATTTATCTTTACCAGTTATAGTATATAAAAAGGAAGTTGACGTGACTAGATCATCCTTTTTCAATAAAGCTATCAAACTAGTAACTAAAACCTGTTTATTGTTCTTTAAACAGGCGTGGACTTTTCTAGAGGCTACTCTATTTTCACCACACTTTGTCATAGGACAGAGTGTGTTTTTTTGTCTGATTTAGGTAATGAATAGGAAGGAGTGTTAGTGATGAAGGTCTGGCATTATGCGTTTCTAGTATTTTTAGCTGGATGCTGTTTTGGAATATTATCAACCTTTGTTAAGTTAGCATACGGGGCTGGATTTTCAGTTGGAGAAGTGACGGGTGGACAGTTTCTTGTAGGAACAGTTCTTATCTTCTTGTTGTCCTTGTTCACGAAAAGAACAAAGCTATCATTAAGACAATCTCGAGAATTGCTACTGGCAGGCATGCCTATGGGGTTAACGGGTATTTTCTATTATATTTCATTACAAACACTTGATGCATCATTAGCCATTATATTTTTGTTTCAATTTATTTGGATAGGAGCACTATTGGAATGGATTCTTGAGAAGAAAAGACCTTCACGTGAAAAACTTGTTGCTATCATCATTTTGTTTGTAGGTTCACTTTTAGCAACGGGGCTTTTAGTTGAAGGAAATGTAATATTCTCACTGAACGGAGCAGTCTGGGGGATTCTTGCAGCGATCGCATTTGCTACATTTATTTATGTGAGTGGAACAGTTGGGAAGGCTGTACCGCCTGTTCAAAAAAGCTCCTTTTTATCTTTAGGGGGATTTCTAATAGTTGGTTTATGGTTTCCACCGGTGTTCCTTTTGGACGGTTCAATTGTTACGGGGGTTTTGCCTTATAGTTTTATGTTAGGGTTATTTGGTGTTGCACTTCCACCTCTGTTATTTTCAATTGGTATGCCGCATATTGGCGCGGGTCTTGGAACCATTCTTTCTGCCTCTGAATTGCCCGTTGCCATTATCCTCTCAACAGTTATATTATCTGAAACGATTAATTGGACACAGTGGCTAGGAGTGTTTCTGATTTTAATTGGAATTATTGTAGGGAATATCAAAGTGAAAATGAATAATTCGGATACATCAAGTAAACAAGAAACCACCTTCTAAACCAAATAACAGATGAAATGATTCAAAGAGTCGACTGAAACAAGTCTTTAACATGTCTCAGTCACTCGACTTCTATGAATGAATTTTTGTTATTTTGTTTTGAAATTCAGCAATGATGGCTTCTATGATAGACACTCTTGCTGTTTTTTTATCATTGCTATCTATAATATGCCACTTCGCAAATTTGGTATTTGTTTTATCGATCATCTCCTCAATGGCTTCTTCATACTGATCCCATTTTTCGCGATTTCTCCAGTCCTCATCAGTTAATTTCCATTTTTTAAAAGGATCATTTGCACGTGCTCGGAAGCGAGCAAGTTGCTCATCTTTTGTTATTTGCAGCCAGAACTTCATAATAATATGACCGGTGTCAGCAAGCATTTTCTCAGTATGATTAATTTCGTCATATGCTCTCGCCCATTCTTCATTCGTTGCAAATCCCTCGATTCGTTCAACAAGAACTCGACCATACCAAGAGCGGTCAAAAATGGCGAACTGCCCTTTTGTAGGTAAACTTTTCCAAAAACGCCTCATGTAATGGTATTTTAATTCATGTTCATCAGGGGCAGCAATTCCATGAACTTTGTAGCCACGTGGATCTAAACGTTCTGTGACTCTTTTAATGGCACCGCCTTTTCCTGCTGCATCCCAGCCTTCAAATATAAGAATGACTGGTAAATCTAATTCATAAAGTTCATGTTGCAATTGTAGTAAGTGTAACTGATTCTTTTTTAAAGCTTTCTTGTATTTCTTTTTCGTTGCGAACCGTTGTTTTGAATTTAACAAATAACATCCCCCTCTCTACTTAATCTGAATATATTCAATGTCCTTGCTCAGTAAATACCTGTTTCTCAATCTTATGATGTAGTAATCTGTGATGTTTCATATGTACAAAGCTGAAAATGAAAAAAATCATCACATTAGCCCATGGTTAGGAATAGGATAGTTTATGGGTAGAGGTCCTAATTTAGGTCAATGCAAAGAGAGAAAAAGCTCTAGGTTCAGTAGGTAGATTTTCCTGCTATCACTTGAGCATGAGAAAACTTCCCAAAAGGGGCTGATGATACATGTGTGGTATTACAGGGTGGATTGATTGGCGTCAAGATTTGCGAAAAGAGGAAAGGCAAGTACGTAAAATGGCAGAGACTCTTAATCGGCGAGGACCAGATGATATGAATGTTTGGACATCACCTCATGCTGCTTTTGGTCATGCACGTCTAGTAGTCGTAGACCCGGAAAATGGTATCCAACCAATGAGTCGTACTTATAAAAATAAAACATATACAATGGTCTATAATGGAGAGCTCTACAATACTGAAGATATACGAAAAGAGCTTCTTGTGAGAGGGCATGATTTTAAAGGGCATTCCGATACAGAAGTTCTATTAAAGTCCTATATTGAGTGGGGCCATCAATGTCTAGAAAAGTTTAATGGCATCTTTGCTTTTGCTATTTGGAATGATAAAGATGAGAGCCTATTTATGGCTCGTGACCGACTAGGGGTAAAACCACTTTTCTACACGGTACGTAATGGCTGCTTGCTTTTTGGGTCTGAGTTAAAGGCATTGCTAGCTCATCGTGATATTGAACCAATAGTTAAAACGGAAGGTCTTGCTGAAATTATGGGTCTAGCTCCATCTAGAACACCAGGTCACGGGGTGTATGATGATATAAATGAACTTCGTCCTGCTCATATGCTCATCTATGATCGAAATGGAGCCAACATAAGCCGCTACTGGACATTAAAGAGCAAAAAGCATAACCACACTGTAGAAGAAACAGCTGAGCATGTTCGTTATTTATTAGAGGATACAGTTGAGCGTCAATTATTTGCTGATGTACCAGTAGGGATGTTTCTATCAGGTGGTATAGATTCAAGTGCGTTAACGGCTCTTGCTGCAAAAGTATACGAGAAACAAGGAAAAGGGGCAATTAAAAGTTATTCTATCGATTACGATGAGAATGACAAATACTTTAAAGCAAATGATTTTCAGCCCAATTCAGATGCACCATGGGTCAAAATTGTGTCAGATGCTCTAGGCACTGAACATCATAATAAAGTGATTTCAATTGATGAATTAGCTAATCGTCTAAAAGAAGCCGTCGATGTTCGCGACTTGCCGGGTATGGCAGATATTGATTCATCGTTAATTTGGTTCTGTCATGAAATCAAAGAAGACGTGACTGTTGGGTTATCAGGTGAATGTGCCGATGAAATATTTGGAGGATACCCATGGTTTCATAAACCCGAAATAATGAACATTGATGGATTTCCATGGATGCGCTCTATTGATGAACGTGAAAATCTCTTAAATGATAAATGGAAAAAGAAATTAGACTTAAAGCAATATGTATACCAACGTTATAAAGAAACAATCCAAGAAACACCTACGTTTGATGAGGATACACCTGAAGAGGCAAGGCGACGAGAAATTTCGTATTTAAATATTATTTGGTTTATGACCAACCTTCTTGATCGTAAAGACCGGATGAGCATGGGAGCGAGCTTAGAAGTACGGGTACCTTTCTCTGATCACCGCCTCGTTGAATATGTTTGGAATATCCCATGGGATATGAAACAATTAGCAGGACGTGAAAAAGGGATTCTTAGAAAGGCTTTGGAAGGCTCCTTGCCACATGATGTTCTTTATCGTAAGAAGAGTCCGTATCCCAAAACACACCATCCTAAATATACGGCCGCTGTACAAAAAGGAATGAAAGAGGTATTAGCTCAAAAGGATGCCCCCATTTTTGAATTTATAAATAAGGATGCCTTAAGAGAGATTGCAGATTCAGGCGGGTTCCCAACAGGTCAGCCTTATTTTGGTCAATTAATGGCAGGCCCTCAGCTACTAGCTCATTTTATCCAAATGGATTACTGGTTAAATACGTACAATGTAAAGATAAAAGAATAGTTCAATAGGAGGGCACTAAAAAGGTAAAGCTGACCTTTTCAGTGCTCTCTTACCTGTCACCACGCTAAAAAGAGTCACAACAAAAAAAGTTCGCCAATCATAAAATTTGGTAAGCAAAAATAAATAAAAACTTAACGAATATCATTTTTTTGCATAGTGTATAGGAGGAGTTGGGATGTGGCCGAATCTTGATTCCCCCTAGGGAAGTAAAAACGACTTAAGAGGGTTTTCCCTTTTTTAAGTCGTTTTATTTTTTTGTATAATGTTTTCTTAAGAGAGGAATGTAGATGATAATAGAGGTGGAAGGTTACATAAACTGAATGATAAATGAGGAGGGCATACTGATGGACAGCCGTATTGTCATTGTTACAGGTGCGGGACAAGGAATAGGTGCAGCTATTGCAAAAGCATATGGAGCAAACGGTGATATTGTGATTGTGACAGATATTGACGAAATGAAAGCAAGAGAAACAGCGGCCTATATTGTGAAGAATGGTGGAACGGCTCATTCTGAATTATGTGATGTAAGGCAAGAAGATCATATCATTAAAGTTGTTTCTCGAACTCTACTGCAATTTGGGAAAATTGATATTCTAATTAATAATGCTGGAGTGTCAAAGTTTAAGTCCCCCTTTGATATAACAACAAAAGAGTGGGACGATATCCAACATACAAATGTGCGAAGTGTGTTTTTGTTTTCGAGAGAAGTAGCGAAAGACATGAGAAAACGTAAGAAAGGTTCCATTGTTAATATAGCATCAACGCGTTCTGTTATGTCAGAGCCTCACTCAGAAGCATACGTAGCTTCTAAAGGGGCAGTCGTTGCTGTAACTCATGCATTAGCTGCTTCCTTTCAAGAAGATCGGATACAAGTTAATGCTATTAGCCCAGGATGGATTCACACTGGAGACCAGTTGGAACTAAGGGAAATCGATCATGAACAGCATTTTTTCAAAGCGGGTAGGGGAACCAAACGATATTGCAAGGGCATGTCTTTTCTTAACAGATGAATCAAACCAATTTATTAATGGAGAGAATGTAACGATTGATGGTGGAATGACGAGAAAAATGATTTATGAACAATAAAGGGGTATCCCAAGAGGTTTTTTGACCTTTGGGATACCCCAAAGCAATAAGGCGAACGGAGCCATTGCTATCATTATTTTTATTTAAGCTATTTTTTTAGTCACAGTATTTGCAGAAGTTAGTTGCTTTTCAGAACCTTCTTTAAATGAAGCATAACCCAAGAATATAGCTACTAACAAATAACCAATAGCAAAATCAGGAGCGGCATTAAATGCTAATGCAGGTGCATGCATGAATCCAATAAATGATAAGAATGCAGCAATGCAAGAGAAGATAATTGCTTGCTTAAAGTTCTTATCAATTATTGCAACAGTCATTGCTCCAAGTAAAATTGCGGTAAACATCGCACCTTGCCCAAGCGGAACAATTCCAGTAGAAATTCCTGCTACGACTTCTCCTGCAGCATTATTAAAACGGGTCATGACATAGTTTGCAAGGTAAGGTAACATTGCAATAGCCACAGCCGGATAATATTTTTTGTCATTTGACAGAAACGCTGTACCAACCATAGACATCCCAACAAATACTAGAATTGGAGCAACAGCTGCAAGGGGAATTATAGCTGAGAATGCTGCAATTACTCCAGTCATAGCTGCGATACCAAACACAATTGCATTTAAAATACTATATCCACGACCTGCGCCCATCTGTTTTGAACCTACTGTTGCAATATATACAGTTGTAGGGAACAAACCTCCGAATAAGGCTCCAATCATTGTACCAACACCGTCTACCGCTTGACATTTACGTACATCATATGAATCGCCAGCAGCTGCCATTGCATCAACATTGTTCATCGTTTCAATGGCATTATATAATGTAATAGGAATCAGAACAGCTAATATTCCTATTAAGGCACCGAATAAATATGTCATACCTTCAAAAGGAGCTAGTGTAGGTAATATAGGATAGAAACCAATATTAGCTAGTCCATCTGTAATTTGACTTGGAGACTGATAACCGAGAGCAAATGCTAAAATGGTTCCAGTTAACACTGCAAACAACGACGCAGGAATTTTAAATGGCATTGCAATTTTCGCAACAATCCCAACAAGAATAATAGCTAATGAAACAAGTCCAACCACAGGAATTGAGAACGTATTAAAAAGCATTTCACCTGCAACAAAGGTTAAAGCAACACCAGCAATCGCTCCGAGCATAGCTGCCCGTGGCAAACGATCACGAACCCAGTTTCCACTGAAGCTGACAAGGACTTCAACAAGTCCACTTAATAGTGCAGCAGCAACCCCAATTTTCCATGCAAGCTCAGGATCGCCAGTTAATGCATTAGCTGGTGCTAGAACTCCAAATAAGAACACAAACATAACAGGTGTACTAATACCATAAGATAGAGCTGTAACGTCGGTTCGTCCTTCTTTTTCAGCTAATCGTTTGGCCATGTAAGCATAATACAAATTTCCAACCATAACAGCAACAGCAGCACCTGGGATAACTTTACCAAAAACAATACTAGCCGGAAATCCCATTCCTAGCATTGTGACTGCAATTACAACAAAGTTAGCTAGGTTATTTTGAAATAAAGCAAAGAATGCATCTGTATCTTCTTTTTTATATAACGGATAATGAATAACTTTTGTACTCATGGTGTCAGCCCCTTAGTTGTTGTTTGTTACAAGTTCATCTACAAATGTAACGCGCCCAGCTTCTAATTCATGAATTCTTGCTAATGATTCTATACGATATCCATCTTCTTCTAATCGTTTTCTTCCGTCTTGGAAAGACTTTTCAATAACAATCCCAAGACCAGCCACTTTTGCTCCAGCTTGTTTGACAATATCAATAAGTCCTAATGCAGCTTGACCATTTGCAAGGAAATCATCAATAATTAAAACTGTGTCCTCTGCTTGAATAAAATCTTTTGATACAGTGATGTCATTTGTTTCTCTTTTTGTAAATGAGTAAACTTGGCTAACATACACATTCTCATTCATAGTCAGAGATTTTTTCTTACGTGCAAAAATAAGTGGTGTATTAAGGTTTGACGCGGCCATAAAACTAGGCGCGATCCCTGATGACTCTATTGTAAGAACTTTTGTAACCCCATCATCTTTAAATAAACGGGCAAATTCCTCACCGACAGCTCCCATTAACTCAACATCTACTTGGTGGTTCAAAAATGTATCGACTTTTAATACTTCAGATGAAAGAACATTTCCTCTTTCACGAATCGCTTGTTTTAATCGTTCCATCTAACTCAACTCCCTAAAAATTCAAATAAAAAACGGATACCAAGGCATCTGTTGATAAACGAGTGACCTTGATATCCGTCTTCTTTGCGTAGGACGAGAAAAACGACATATCTCTGCACTCGTAGTCAAGCCATTTACGGCAGCCTGGTAGAAACTTTTGGGCCATATTCCCAATGTTATACGAGTTTTTTATTTGATTGTTTGTGTATACGGGTAAGTATAGATGAAATGAGTGAAAAATGAAAGGGGTTTTTAATAAATTACGAATAAAAAGGTTGTTTTTAGAAAATTCGTTCGTTTAAACTATTAATAAAATAGAAGGGGAGGAAATAAGTGATAAAAAAAGAACTGCGAAGATTGAGGGAACTGAAGGTGGAGAATTTGGAGTATACTGGAATAAAGCTTATGATAACCTTGTATAAGCTCGGCGTTCGGCATATTCAAGACATTTTTCACAGACATGTATTGATTCGGTCGAACTCTTTTTATATTTTCTCATGTATGCTGTGGTTGCCTTACAGAAAAAGCACGATTTTCTTTTGAAGAAGCGTAGAATATGATTAAACAAATAATCACCTCATTTGAATTGAGAAGTAGAAATGTTAGGAGACAACGTTTGATTGTAAGTCATCCAATAAACCTCGTCTTAATAACTCGTCTTTTAGTAAAGAAATAAATTCTACATCTAATTGTAATTTTACAGATTGTTGATATGCTTCAAGTATAATCTTGTCTTCTAATCTCGTCAGCATTTCGACCTTCCTTTGCAATTTATTTTTTACATCTTATAAGTAATATTACCCTAATTGCAAAGTATTAGATAGTTATATTGTAGGGATTTTTAACATACATTTTTTTCCTGAAACGAATTTTCGGCTTTCTTGTCGATAAAAATAGAACTATATACTTATATAGAGTTAATTGAAAGGTGCCTTTGTCTTGGTTGGTTAAAAGGCACCTTTTTATTATGAAATTAGTAAACGCAAGCACATCCAACGATAACAAGTAAAATGAATAGAACAACAATTAGCGTGAAGCCATCGTGATACCTGTAACTCATATTAGTCATCTCCTTTCTTTCTGTTCATAACATTATATGAAAAGACTAAAGAAGAAGTTTAGGCATGTGCGGAGAGAACTGGAGTTTAGTTGCATTTTTCTATGTTTGTTTCGGTAGATTAAGGGTAAATTATGTGTACCTCCTATAATTGTCTTTGGTTTGACAACAGTATGAACCCATAATAAAATAGGTTAGAAATAAATAATAAGGTTGTTACTGATTTGATCAGGCAAGACTTAAAAAGTTATAGGGGTGCTTTAGGGTATCTCTATGTTTTTTAAGTCTTTTTTTATGATAACTGATGAAAAGGAGAATGAAAAAATGCTAAAAAAATTATTTGGTCTTGGAAAAAAAGAAGCAGAGCAAGTTCAACCGCAACAAGAGGTCGTTGTATCTCCAATTACAGGGAAGCTAGTTAATATTGAAGAAGTGCCAGACCCTATGTTTGCTCAAAAAATGATGGGAGACGGTGTTGCTATTGAACCAACTGAAGGCAAGGCGGTTGCACCAGTAGCAGGTGAGATTGTGCAAGTATTTCCAACGAAACATGCGATTGGATTAAAGACAAAAGGTGGAATTGAACTTCTATTACATATTGGTTTGGAAACCGTTAATATGAAAGGAGAAGGATTTACTGCTCATGTGAAAGAAGGAGATAAGGTTAATGTTGGTGATACATTGGTAGAGTTTGACTTAGACTTAATTAATGAAAAAGCAACAAGTACCATTACTCCGATTGTCATTACAAATATGGAAGCAGTTGCTAGCTTAGAGAAAGAAACAGCAGCAGAGACAGTGGCAGGAGAGACGCCTCTTTTAACGTTGAAACTGTAACCAGTGTGGGGAGTTCGTACAAATGAGGATTAACAGAGTGCTAAATAACAATGTTGTCGTGGTGAAAGAAGGAGAAGATGAAATCATTGTCATGGGAGCAGGTATTGCTTTTGGCAAAAGTAAAAATGATATTATAAGTACTGATAAGATTGAGAAGGTTTTTGTCATGAAGGACAAGAATGAATATGAAAAGTTCACTCAAATTATTGACCAATTACCGGAAGCGCACATTGCAATTGCAGAAGAAATCATTACCTATGCGGAAAAAGCATTAAAAACCAAATTAAATGAACATGTCCACGTTGCGTTAACTGACCATCTATCATTCGCCATTGAACGGATAAAACAAGGGTTTCAATTAAAAAATAAGCTGTTAAATGAAATTCGTGTTCTTTATTCAGCTGAATATGAGGTTGGTCTTTGGGCCCTTGAGTTGATTGAGCAAAGACTTAATATTCGCTTGCTTGAGGACGAAGCAGGCCATATTGCCCTACATCTGCATACTGCTAAAATGAATGCTCTTACAATGGATCAGGCCATGAACACAACCGTTGTCTTGAATGAACTAATAGAAAAAATTGAACAAAAGCTTAACGTGAAGGTAGCTGAAGATTCAATTTCATATCAACGCTTATTAACCCATTTAAATTTTGCACTCAGACGAGTAGCTGAAGGACAGCCTTTTGACGATGTGGATCAAGATATGCACAAATTAGTTAAAGAAAAGCATAGATCAGCCTATCATACGGCAACAGAGATCGGACGTTATTTAGCCGAAACACATCAGTACGATCTTCCACCTTCCGAACTTGTCTATTTAACATTACACATTCAACGAATTGAACGTAATAAAGGTGATGAGGTGTCATAATGAAAGGAATTATCTGTTTAGGTGAAGCGTTAATTGATTTTATTCCTCTTGATCAAGAAAATACATCATATCAAAAAAGTCCAGGTGGGGCACCTGCAAATGTAGCTGTAGCTGTATCGAAACTTGGAGCCAAGTCAAGTTTCCTGGGGAAAGTTGGAAATGATGTACTAGGCCATTTTATGCAAGAGACGTTGGAGCATCATGGAGTTGATATTACTCATATGACTTTAACCGATGAAGCGCGAACGGGTGTCGTTTTCGTTACATTGGATAAGACAGGAGAACGTAATTTTAGCTTTTATATCGATCCAAGTGCCGACCGCTTTTTAAGAACGAATGACTTAAACGATTCGCTATTTTCTAATAATAGAGTGTTGCACTTCGGTTCAATTTCAATGATAAGTGAACCAAGTAAAACAGCGACTATAGAAGCCGTAAAAAGGGCAAAAGAAAGCGGTCTAATTATATCCTATGATCCTAATTTACGACTTAGCTTATGGCCTTCAGCTGAGCAAGCAAGAGAAACGATTCTATCAATGTTAGGTGAAGCCGACGTAGTTAAAATATCTGAAGAAGAACTGGAGTTCTTAACAGAAGAAAAAGAGCTTGAAAAAGGAATTGCGAAGTTATCAACCTACCATATTCCTGCCTTAGTTGTCACATTTGGTGCAGATGGAAGCTATCTTCATGTAAATGGAGAGACGATTCATGTTCCGGCTATGAAAGTAGAGACGGTGGATACGACTGGTGCAGGTGATGCGTTTGTCTCAGGAGTTCTTTTTAATTTGAATGAAGAACATACAAATGTTAATCAGATTTCAACTGACCGTTGGAAGGAAATTTTGACATTTGCATCTGTCTCAGGCGCATTGGCTGCGTCAACACGTGGTGCTATGACCGCATTGCCTACAATTGATGAAGTAACTGAATATTTGAAGAAAATGTAATTAAAGAAAAAGATAAAAATTTGTCTTAGACTAGGGCACGGAAAAGGTAAAGCCAACCTTTTCCGTGCCCTGTTTTCTATTATTCACACTTATATAAATACTAAGGTAAACCCCTTGTATAATTTTACCATTTAGTTATAATAAAAATAGTTTAGAGAATTATGTGAATATTTCTACTAAAATACTTGACAAAAGAATATGGTTAATTAAGGAGGGGTGCGAATGAAAGGATAATAACTACTTTAACATAAATGAAGTAATCGATATTTAGAACACGTATGAGGAAAGCAAGGTGGATGTACATGACTGAAACACAAGTAGAGAAATTCATTAATCAAATGGCTAATAAATATACCGTTCAGTTCAATGTATATCGAGATGAGACTATTGGTGACATACCTTTGAATTTCTATGCAGAATTTCAGAGACGCGATGAAAAATATTTAATGTCTAAATCAGTAAAAGTATGGAGTGTTGAAACACAGCAGTATGCGTTTGTAAAGCAAGAAGACAACCTCTCAAAGGAAAAACTCCATCAGTTTGCTAAAGTTTTGGATTCTCATATCCCGTCGTTTATCCCTGAAAAACAAGAGCATATGTCAACTTACTTTATCGGTGTGATGGTAACAAATGAATCTGTTAAAAAGGAATTGCAGAATTATGTACAAAGGGCGAGAAAGCTCCAATTTTTAAAGTTTGGTTGGCATGGCTGGGCTGAGCGGTATCTTGCGATTGTTAGCTTAAAAGATAAACGTGTGTATGTAAATAGAAAGGGAAAAGAGTTTGTTAAAGCGTTTGAAGAAGCTTTAATGAAGGGGGATGTTACATTATGAACTTTATAACATTGATGATGATATGTGGAGTGATCCTTTTATTAGCTTACCGGATTTATGGAAGGTTTCTTGAAAAAGAATTAAAAGTGGATCCGAGCAGAACGACGCCAGCTGTTGAAATCAATGATGGGGTTGAATATGTCCCGGCTAAAAAACCGGTCTTATTAGGACATCACTTTGCTACAATTGCGGGTGGAGGACCTATTACGGGGCCGATTGCTGCAGTTGTATTTGGCTGGTTGCCAGCGGTTATTTGGATTATAGTAGGAAGTATTTTTGTAGGAGGAGTGCACGATTACACCTCTTTACAAGCATCAATTCGTCATAAAGCTCAATCTATTGGAAGCGTTATTAAAGAGTATATGGGTGGCCGAGGTCAGATCTTATTCTTATCTTTTTCCATTGCTACACTTATTTTAATTGTTGGTGTATTCATGATTTTGGTAGCGAATACATTTGTTGCAGTTCCTGAAGCCGCTACAGCATCGATCTTATTTTTAGGCGTTGCTATTATATTTGGTTTTTTAGTCAACCAATTACGAATGAACCTAGTTGTGGCAAGTATATTAGGTGTTGCTGCAATGCTTATATCCATTTGGGTTGGTATTCAATTCCCGGTACATTTAAGTGCACCAACTTGGTCTTTAATACTTCTTGGGTATGCATATGTTGCGTCTGTCTTGCCAGTTTGGCTTTTGCTTCAACCGCGAGACTATTTGAATGCATTTCTGTTGTATGGGCTAATTATAGGAGCGGTAATTGGGATACTAATTGCTTCACCGACGATGCAGCTACCAGCTTACACAGGTTTCAGACATGAAACAATGGGCTTTTTATTCCCAATTCTTTTTATTACCATTGCATGTGGAGCAATTTCCGGCTTTCACTCACTTGTTTCATCGGGTACGACAGCAAAGCAATTAGATAATGAAAAGAATGGGAAGTTTATCGCCTATGGCGCGATGTTACTCGAGGCATTTATGGCGATTATTACGATCGGTTCTGTAGCGTATTTAACACAAGCTGATTTTGCTGCAAGATTAGATGCACTTGGTGGTCCAATTGGAACATTTGCAGCTGGAATTGGCTATTTTATGTCATTCTGGGGCATTCCAGAAGCAACTGCCGTGACTTTTGCCGCTTTAACGGCTTCGGCCTTCTTATTAACTACACTGGATTCTGCAACTCGTTTGATGAGATATGCAGTCCAAGAGATCACTGAAAAACGTGCACCGAAAATGTTCCAAAACTCCCATGTTGCAACAACTACCGGATTAATAGGTGCGGCAGCACTAGCATTAACTGGTACGTGGGAACAAATTTGGCCATTATTTGGTTCCGCGAATCAAATGCTCGGTGCTCTTGCCTTGCTAGCTGTTGTTGTGTGGTTGAAGAAAACAGGTGCCAGAACGTTTTATGTTGTTATCCCGATGGTTTTTATGTTTATCGTTACGATTTCAGCTCTTGGCGTATTGATGTATAACAATTTTATGGCAAGCAATTATTTCTTGTTCTTCTCAGCCTTTGTATTATTTATATTATGTGTCTTTCTTGCAATTGAAGGCTGGAGGTCGATGTCGGATGATAAATCAGACCGAACAGTGAAAATGTAAATGCAACAAAGTGACTATATTATTGTACTACAAGAAAAAACGAACGGTTGCCATTTTGGCAGCCGTTCGTTTCATTTAAAAACTAAATCGTGGGAAAACATATGGACTTTCAGGTTGGTCAATGACTTCAATTTCACGCAATTGAATTAAAGGAATACGAAATTCATTGTAGTTTGTTTGGTCTAAAATACCTGTTACACGTACCCATGTGTCATTTTCAAACTGACTTGCTTCATTTGCTTCAACCATTGTTCCATATACAGAAGCATCGGCCACACAACATGTCATTCCAAAGCGCGCCACAACAAGCTGGTTATCTTCAAACTCAGGTTCGCGGTAAACAAAGCCGATAATTTCAATCGGTTTTCCAATAAATTGCTCTAATTGTAGGTCGAGCATTGTCATCATATCTAAATAATTCTCTTCCGTTACAACGATTTGGCCTTGCTCGAGAACTTCTTCAGTTAATTCCTCATAATATTGATTAAATCCTTCTTGTGTAAAATACTCATCAGGAGTAATATGATCTTCTTCCGAAATTTCAACCCCTGCTTCAAGATTATCAAAATAAGCATCTGGATCATCCAAATATGCTTCTGCTCGTGACACGGACTCTACTTTATTTTGCTCAGAAGCTGCTTGGTCAGCCAAAATCCCAGAACCATACTGAATACCACGATTGGCAGCAACAGAACTATCTAGTAATTTATCTGGTAGAACAAAGCCGAAAATGATCGGAGCTACAAATATAGAGTAAATAAGTAACTTAGTGACTGTTGAACCTGATACATTGTGATCAGTCCCGCAATCGCATAATTCCTCTTCTTCTTGCCCTTTACTTGTACTTCGAATGATTTGAATGACACCTAGTAATAAGAAGACTCCTGTTGCAAAATAAATAAATGGCATCATCGTAGGGGCAATATAATAGATAATATTGCCTGTAATAATAAAGGCGAGCATAAGTAAAGCAAAGCCTATCAGGATGATACCACGAATATAGGCGTGGAAGCCTAAGTCTGATTTCTTTTCCATATAACTCCTCCTCCTTTAAATAATGGCTAGTAGTTGCAGAGCAACAACTGCAATAAAGACAATAGCTGTAACAACCCCAATAAAAATCAATACAAATTTTGCTTTGAAGAAAGCAAATAACATAATCGTATTCTTTAAGTCAATCATTGGACCGTAGACTAAGAAGGCAATAAGCGAGCCTGTTGTAAATGTATTTCCGAATGATGCCGCAACGAATGCATCAGCTTCAGAACATAACGATAAAAGGAATGCAAAAGCCATCATGACAGCAGTCGAACTAAACTCATTGCTCCCGATTGCTAGTAAAATGCTACGATCAAGGAATGTTTGGAATAGTGCTGCAATAAAAGCACCTAAAATGAGAAATTTACCCATTAAGAAAAATTCATCCGCAGCATGGTAAAGGGTTTGTTTAAAACGATTCATTTTTCTTGGTGCAGTTGCCCCTGTTTCTAATACAACTTGACGCCCAACAAGTTCTTCTTTTGTCCATTTTAACTGATCACGATTTTTAAAGACAACGTATAATATCCCTCCGATAATAATTGAAAGGACAAAAGCAAGTCCCATCCGTGCATATAGAACGGTCAAATCTGTTCGAAAGGCGAAGAAGGTAGATGCTGCAACAACAGGATTTAAGATAGGGGCGGCTACTAAGAAGACCACACCAACGTGCAATGGCATTCCTTTTTTTATCAGCCGGCGAACAATTGGGACAATCGCACATTCACAAATTGGAAAAATAGCACCTAATACGGCAGCAGGCAAAAGAGCAGCATAAGCATTTTTCGGTAAGTAACGATGAATGATGTCTTCTTTTACGTAAATTTGTATGAGTGCTGAGACAAACACACCTAGCAAAATAAAAGGAACGGCTTCAATCACTATTCCAAGGAAAATCGTGTTTACATTTAGCCACGAATCGGGAACAGTAAAACCAGCACGTTCATCTTTAAAAGACTCAATATTAAAGAAAAGAATTAAGAATAACAAAAGTAAAACAAATCCTAAAAAGTCTTTTCCAAAAGAGAGAAAAAATTGTTTAAATTTATTCATTCAAATTCTCCTTATTGTACTCTATGAAAGTTCTTTCGCTATTTTAACATAGATTGAGTGAATGAAGTGTGAAATATCGTTTTGTAATAATGATGAAATCTTTGTAAGAATTTCAAAAAATCCTTTAAAAAATAAGGTAGCTTATAAGGATATTTCCTGTTACACTACGATAGTTATATTAGATTGAAAGTAGGTGTCATAAATGCTACAAGCGTTAATTATTTTTGTTGCACAGTTGATTTATGTTCCAGTCCTAACACTCCGAACGATCACGATGGTGAAAGGGATGAAAGGAAAAGCATCTGCTTTAGGAACTCTTGAAGGAGTTATTTATGTAGGCGCAATTGCCATTGTCTTTAGTGATTTATCTAACTATTTAAATATGGCTGCTTATGCTATTGGTTTTGGTGTAGGTTTATATATTGGTCAAATTATTGAACAGAAACTAGCAATAGGGTATGTATCGATTGAAGTGAATTTAATGAATAAAAATGAGCCTTTAACTGACCGACTTCGTGAAGTAGGGTTTAGTGTGTCAACGGGAGAAGTGGAAGGAATGAATGATGCAAAACGGTATCGTTTAGATTGTACAGCAAGAAGAGATCGCGAACAAGAATTTATTCAAATTGTAAGTTCCTATGAACCGAGCGCGTTTATTGTTTCCTATGAACCTCGTAATTTTAAAGGTGGCTATATCACAAAAGCAATGAAAAAGAGAAAAGAGAAATTTTTAAAAAGCAAACAAAAAGGGAGTGCCACTCTTTAATATGATTGAACGACTACAGATTACATGTAGTCGTTTTTTGATTACAAATAAGAACTCTTCTTATTTGTAAGAGTGAAAATTGTATGATATTTTAAAATAAGACTATTTTCATAAAGATTGTTGCTGTGAAGGAACGTTTTTACTCGTAGTGAAAAAGAGCGGAAGTCACTCGACACCTCCTTGCGGGTGCGAGTGGCTGGAGCTCAATGGAACGAACATGTGGAGAATACGTACCCCATAAAAACAACAAAGTATGCGAAGACAGCCTAAATAAAGGAGTGACATATGATGAGCCGAATTCCTGTCTATTTATTAACCGGTTTTTTAGGAAGTGGGAAAACAACAGTATTAAAGAAAATGGTAAGATTGATAAAGGACCAAGGAAAGCAACCTGCATTAATAATGAATGAACTCGGTTCTGAGAATGTTGAAAAGGAACTGTTTGAAGATGAAGCTATGATCGAACTCCTCAATGGTTGTATTTGTTGTACAATTCAAGATGATATGAGGAATGAATTAATTCAATTTTTGAAGCAAAACCACGACATAGATGTTTTATTAATAGAAGGAACTGGAATTGCCAATCCAGCAGAAATTGTTGAATCTCTTACCCATCCAGAATTAATCGATCAAGTAAGCATTCAAACGATCATTGGAATGGTAGATGCTAGCCGCTATCTTGAATATCAAAGCTTATTCCAAAGCTCAAAAGAAATTAGAACGATGCTAAAGCAGCAAATTACTTCAAGTATGCTTCTAGTTGTAAACAAAACAGATCTCATTGATGAGAAAAAACTAAAAAAAGTTATAACAAAAATAGAAGAAGTAAAGCTGAAAGATGTTCCAATAGTAAAAGCAAAATATGGGGATGTGTCTGAGAAAGCTTTATTTGAAAAACGCTTTTTAACTGAGATCGTCCCTGTAAATAATCATTCGAGTCATCATCATCATCATCACCATCATCATACTCATCCATTTCAAGCGATTAAACTTGAAGGGGTCGAAGTAATCGAAAAAAGAAGCTTTGAAAAATGGTTAAAAGATCAAGAATCAATTTTACGTGCAAAAGGTTATATTGCTTTTGAAGGTGATCAACAATTGTACTCATTTCAATATGCTGCGGATCAACTTGAGGTGCACCCGATTGAGTCAAATAAAAAAACATGTATTATTCTAATCGGGACAAGTCTAGATCAAGAACAGATTCGTCGGTCTTTAACAGAATTTGCAAAGCAAATCGGTTGATTATAGTAATTCTTTGCTTCAAAATTGAAGACGACAATTAAGCCACTGGAAAAGGGGAGTGTTCTTTGTGAGAGTATTAGTTATTGGTGCAAACGGTCAGGTAGCGCGTCACACATTAACAAAACTAAATGAGGCTGGGCATACTCCTGTTGCGATGATCCGTAATGCAGAGCAAGAAACAGCTGTAAAAGAAAAAGGGGCAAAAGAAACAATAATCGCCGATTTAGAAGCTAATTTTGATCACGCATTTAACGGGATTGAAGCAGTAATTTTTGCCGCTGGTTCAGGAGGACATACAGGGGCAGATAAAACGATCTTAATCGATCTTTGGGGTGCAGTGAAAGCCATTGATACAGCCGAGCGACTTGGAGTGAAACGTTTTGTCATGTTAAGCTCTATGGGAACGATTGATCCTGATAAAAGTGAACGAATTCGTCATTATCTTGTAGCAAAGAAGTTAGCTGATGATCACTTAAAACGTTCAAGTTTGGACTATACGATTGTACGACCAGGCAGTTTAACAAATGAGCCTGCGAAAAAGCTTCTCAAACTAGAAGAAGAAATTCAAGTGCGGGACAACACGATAACAAGAGAAGATGTAGCGATCGTTCTTGCTGAGGTTATAGACCAAAAAACATCATATGGTAAGACGTTTGAAATTCTAAATGGCGATACACCGATACAGCAAGCACTAGATAAGTTATAAAAAAGAGGTTTGTCTCAAATCCGATAAGATGTAGCGACTCCGCACATTGCTTTGGGGGTTATTGCAAAAGGTCAAAATCATACCTTTGCGATAACCCCTTTTTCATACATTTTTTTAGGTGTAATATAATTTAATCTAACCATTCTTTGTAACAAGTGATGGAGAATTCAAAGGGGATGGGGGGATGAAATGAATGCAATTTTTGGTTTAGCTCAAGAGATGTTTGTTTTATTAGTAATTGGGCTAATAGGCTTTATCATGAGAAAGGTGAACATATTACCAAAAGAATCGAATTTAGTCTTAACACAAGTCGTACTATATATTACTCTTCCTTGTCTCATTATTTTCTCTATGGACATTCAAATGTCTATGGAGTTGGTACTAGATATTTCATGGTTGATCGGACTGTCTGTTTTTGCCTTACTTTGTACAACGGGTACAGGTTATTGGCTAAGAAAAAAAGCAACGCTACCTGATAATCGAAAGGGAGTGTATGAGGCTGCGATTATCTTTGGTAACCAAGGCTTTATTGGATATGCGATAGCTTTTTTGTTATTTGGAGAAATTGGAGTATTGTATACTGCCTTTTTTATGATTTTTTTCTTGTTTTATGTATGGACGTATGTTGTGTATGTCGTTGCAAGGGCAGGGCAGAAGGTCTCGTGGAGGCAGATCTTGCTTAATCCAGGTGTTATTGCCACAACAATCGGATTTCTTGTCATGATTCTGCCTTTTCGCCTTCCGCCTATACTCGGGGGAGTGCTTGAAGATATAGGGACTATGACATTGCCTTTATCTATGATATTAATTGGGAGTTTACTATCAAGTATAGATGGAAAACAGTTTAAACAATTAATAAAAAATCGATATATTTGGTATGCTACAGGAGCTAAGTTACTGTTACTTCCACTTTTTTTAATTCCTTTCTTATGGATGCCTGTTTCTACAACGGTGATGGGAGTTGCTATACTAGTGACAGCAACTCCAACTGCTCCGACAGTTCCGATGTTTGCCAAGAAGTATAGTGGTGATGTAGGGTTCGCTACTTTTACAGTGGCAACGACAACTATTCTATGTGTACTAACCATTCCGCTTTTTTACGCTTTGATTTTGCTTGTTAGATAGAAAAGCAATTATTTTTGAGGGGACTTTTCAAGCATACACAAAGCAATAACGCATGAACTATAAGAAAAGGCCGCATGCGCGGCCTTTTCTTATAGTTCGATAATCATACTGTTGTCTAGAAAGAAATAAACAAAAATTGCTGCGACGAAACAGTACAATGCAAAGTATACAAGTTTGCTTTTCTTTAAGAATTCAATTAACCAGACAATACCAAGCCAAGAAAAAATAAATGTAGCAATAAAGGAAACAATTAATGCAGGAATTCCAACTTCTGCAACCATTGCACCGTCAGCAAAGTCTCCAATCGCTAACACACTTGAGCCAAGAATGACAGGAATGGAAAGTAAGAAAGAATAACGAACAGCTGTATCGCGATTTAGACCAGCAAATAATGCTGTAACAAGTGTTGCTCCAGAACGAGAAATTCCTGGGAATACGGCTAACGTTTGTCCTAGTCCAACAAAAATGGAGTCTTTAAATGTCATTTGTTCCTCTGTACGGTCCCCGTATTGAACAAAACGTTCAATGATAATAAGAAATAGTCCTGTTACAGCTAAAGCAATAGCAATAAAAGGAGGGGTTTTCATAGAAGCTCCAATGAAGTCTTCAAGAAGGAGCCCAAGTACTCCTGTTATAAGTGTTGCAACAATGATGTAGATTCCAAAGAAGAATTGTGTACGGTTGTCTTTTGAACGATTAGCAAGATATCCAATGAATCCAAAAATGACAACTAAAATGTCTTTTCTAAAATAAATCATAACGGCAAGGATAGAAGCGAAGTGCAGATATATCTCAAATCCAAATCCTGGAAATTGATACCCTAATACTAGTTGAGTAATGACGATGTGTGCAGTACTAGAAATTGGTAAAAACTCTGTGATTCCTTGAACAATTCCAAATATTAAAGCTTCAATAATTGACATGAATTTAATCCGTCCTTTCTAATATGTGACCCACTAACTTATTATTCTACCAAACTTATTATCTTCAGGAAAGATTCATTTTACATTGTTGATCGTTTATTTTTAGTTGCTTGACTTGCGTTTTTAAGAAACAAATCCCTATAATACGAAGTAGATAGTAAAGATGGTTATAGGGGAGACGAATAAATGAAACGTAGAGCCACAATTTTTATCCTAGGCGTTGTAACTGTCCTGATAATTGGAATCATTTTTTTGCAAGAACGTCAGGAAATTGGGAACGAGCCAGGTATGATTGCCGAGAACTTTTCATTGCCAATGTATACAGAGGATTCAGGTGAATTATGGGACTATCGAGATGATGTCATTATTTTAAATATGTGGGCATCATGGTGTGAACCGTGTCGAGATGAAATGCCTGATTTAATGGACTTACAAGCTGACTATGAAGATAAAGGGTTAAGTGTCGTAACGGTTAATATGCAAAAAACGGAACGGACTTTACATGATGCTCCCGATTTTATAGAAGAAATCGGCATTACATTGCCAGTTTTCTTTGATGTAGACGGTGATGTTGCAGATCGTTATAAGATCTTCGGAATGCCAATGACATATATAATAGATAGAGAAGGTGTGATTGAACACGTTATTCGTGGTGAAGTCGACTATGAAGGGCTTGAATCATTAATACTCCCTTTGTTATAGCTTAATCAAAATGTGTCTATATCTTACCGTTTTTTGGAAACAATAAGAAAGGTTATTTATTATTTTTAACCTAATAAGCTCCTAGTAAGGCGTGAGTGCATGTATAAAGAAATAGAAGCTAAGGTTCTTGGTATTAGTTTTGAAGATCATTCCATTCAAAAGTTAGTTACCGATAATGGAAGTAACAAAGCGATATTATATAAGCAATTTACACCACGAGCTGAGATCGGGAACCTTATTCTCATTAATACAACTGCCACTGAATTAAAGTTAGGAACAGGTGGGTGGGATATTGTAAGGTCCCACATTCATAGTGATTATTGGCAATCAAATGAGTGTAGGGGACATATTATGAAAGCACGCTATACGCCTATTCAGCACAGTGTGTTAGCTGTTGAGGCGCAAGAAAGTGATTATCATCAACATTTTAAGGAAGGCTTTTCTCTTACCGGGAATCCTGTGTGGCTTGCTGAATTACATAGTATGGTTCCATTATTTTATTATGTATTACAAGAATTTAACCCTGGACTCAAATGTTGTGTTATTTTTGATGATCAAGCCTCGTTACCTTTAACGATGAGTGATCAGTTGCGGAAGCTTGAAGAGCAAATGCATTTTTATTCTATAAGTGTCGGTCAAGCATTTGGTGCTCAGTATGAAGCGGTTACTGTTGCATCGGCATTGCAATTTGCTACGCAAGTACTTAAAGCGGAGATTATTTTAATATCTGTAGGACCAGGTGTCATCGGTACAGGAACACGATATGGCTTTACAGGAATGGCACAATCACATTGGTCTCATACAGTCAGTGCACTTAACGGGAAGCCTATTTGGATTCCTAGAATGTCATTTGCGGATAAACGCAAGCGTCATAATGGCATCAGCCATCATACATTAACACCATTGTTTGAATTTACGTTTAAGCCTGCAATTTTACCTATTCCTTATTTGCAGAATCATGAACGTCAAAATGTTATCGATCAATTGAAGTCTTATCAATCTCAAACAAGTCATCACATTCGCTTTGCTGATGATGACTGTGTTTCTACAGTAGTTGAACAGGTAGCCAAAAAGTCGATGCTACCAATTCAAACAATGGGACGTAAATACGAAGATGACCCTGTTTTTTTCTGTGCGGTAGCAGAAGCACTCAGAGTGGGTCTACAGTCAGTAGAATGAATTACATCAACCCATTGTTCCAACGTATCAAAGGACTTTTGCATTTGTTTTAACTTTGCTTGAATTTCCCATGCCTTTCCAGCCATAATAACACCTTTTTTATGAACGTACACTTTCATTATAGGACTCGTCCCTTCAAGTAGATTATGGTACACGTTATGAAGGGATTGGAAGAAAAAGAACTGAAAGTTACACGAATACATGTTTTGGAGGAGAAAATGAACCATTTATATGAAAAGACCGTAACAACTAAGCAAATCTTTAAAGGGAAAGTTATTGATTTAGAAGTAAAGGAGGTAGAGCTCCCTAATGGAAAAATGAGTTCGCGTGAAATAGTTAAGCACCCAGGAGCTGTAGCAGTCGTGCCTATGACAAAAGAAGGGAACATTGTCCTTGTAAGACAGTACCGAAAAGCTCTAGGGAAAACAATTGTAGAAATACCAGCAGGGAAGCTTGAAAAGGGAGAAAATCCTCTTGAATCAGCTGCGAGAGAACTGGAAGAGGAAACAGGCTATAAAACAAAAAAACTAGATTTTCTTTTATCTTTTTATACGTCACCGGGTTTTGCTGATGAATTAATCTATCTATATTTTACAGATGAACTTGAAAAAGGAACAGTAAATATGGATGAGGATGAGTTTTTAGATCTGATAGAAGTTAGTCTTGAAGAGGCAGAAAAAATGGTGAAGGATCAAACCATTCATGATGCAAAAACAGCGTATGCAATTTTATATATGCGGATGAAAGCAGGTTTTAAGTCATGATAGATTTACGAGAGTATGTAGCTGATTTACACATTCACATTGGCAGAACCCGTTTGGGGGCAGCAGTTAAAATAACTGCTGCTCCTTCTTTGACTATAAGCTCCATCATTCAATATGCAGTTTTAACAAAAGGGGTTGATTTGATCGGGGTAATCGATTGTCATGTAAAGGAAGTCATACTTGAACTAGAAGAGAAAATAGAAAATGGAGAAGCATTTCCATTAGAAGGTGGTGGGATTCAGTTTCCTGGGGTGACATTGCTGCTAGGAACGGAACTAGAGTTACTAGATGAAAACTGCAAAGGACCTATTCATGTGCTTGCCTACATGCCTACAATTGAAAAAATGAAAGAGTTTAGCGAGTGGTTAGCAAAAAGGATGACCAATCCAAATCTAAGCTCCCAAAGAATTTATGAAAAGGCAAAAGTAGTTCAATTAAAAGTACGAGAACTAGGAGGTTTGTTTATACCAGCGCATGTGTTCACTCCTTTTAAGAGCTTATACGGAAAAGGAGTCACATCGAGCTTAACAGAAGTGCTTGATCCAAAGTTAATTGATGCCATTGAACTAGGCTTAAGTAGTGATACAAATATGGCTGATCAAATCAAAGAATTACATGCATACCCATATTTAACGAACTCTGATGCCCATTCGTTAGAGAAAATTGCAAGAGAGTATCAAATGGTAAAAATGAAACAACCGTCGTTTCAAGAGTTCAGACTTGCCTTGCAAAAGAAACAAGGTAGAAAAATTAGTAGCAACTTCGGTTTAAATCCCCTTCTAGGCAAGTATTATCGAACAACTTGTGCAAAATGTTCAAAACAAATAGAGGGAAAAGGGTGTTCTAATTGTCAAAGCTCAAAAATAGTTAAAGGAGTTTTTGAGCGATTGCTAGAGTTAAGGTCCTCTGATGGTCAAGAAACGCACCGTCCACCGTATATCCATCAAGTACCATTACAATTTATACCGAAATTAGGAAAACAAACATTAAAGAAACTTAGAGACCGTTTTGGGACAGATATGAACATAATCCATTCAGTTCCCATAGAAGATTTGTTACAGGTTGTATCAAAGCCTGTTGCAGAAGCGATTATTGGTGCCAGAGAGGGGACACTTTCTATTAACGCTGGTGGTGGAGGTGTTTATGGGAAGATTGCAACGAGGAAATAGTAAGTCTTATTTATAAAAGGTAAACTTTCTATTTTTTCTATTGATTCTAACGTTGCTACACGCTGTTAAAAAAAACTATAGAAACATCATTGTCATAGATTCAACCCTTATCTCATAGAGTGAAGTAAGAGCAAAAGAGGAGGTCTTGGCATGATGAAGTACGGTTTACGTGATATGATAGCTACCCATTTAGAAGAGAACCGAGCGATCTATGTATTTACAGTCGTTTTATTTTTAATAGGGATCGTTTTTGGAGCAATCGTTGTTAATAGCTTGAGCTTAACGCAAAAGCATGATTTATATACGTATTTGAACCAATTTTTTGGACATGTTCAACAAGGTGAATTAGCGCAGTCATCGGCTTTATTTAGTCAGAGCTTTGCTCATTATGCAAAATATTTTGGGCTAATGTGGATTCTAGGTTTGTCAATTATTGGCCTGCCAGTTATTCTCGTTTTGCTTTTCTTAAAAGGAGTAGTTGTTGGTTTTACAGTAGGGTTTCTAGTCAATCAAATGGGGATGTCGGGATTCTTTTTAGCGTTTGTATCGATCATGCCGCAAAATTTCATCTTAGTACCTGCGTTCATAATTGTAGGTACTGCTAGTATTTCATTTTGCTTGAAGATGGTTCGCCAACAATTTATGAAACGAACAAATATGCCTATTTTTCCGCAATTTCTTAAATACTCCCTACTTATTTTATGTGTAGGTTCTGCACTCGCATTTGCTTCTGCATTTGAGGCATACGTATCGCCTGTTTTAATGAAATGGGTAATTGAATCTATGGTATAATTATTATTATTTGATAATAATTATAACTACATAAATAATAATCATTATCGATTGACACTGTTTTTTTGAATGATTATAATAAAAGGAGGGAAACTGCGCGAGGGGAGGCATAACGAATGGAGAAAAGACTCGAACGTATTAAAAAGCATCTGCACTCACAAAGTTACAAGCTCACACCACAGCGGGAAGCAACGGTTCGCGTTCTTCTTGAACATGAAGAGGATCATTTAAGTGCAGAGGACGTTTACCTCCTCGTAAAAGAAAAATCACCAGAGATCGGACTAGCTACAGTATACCGAACGTTGGAGTTACTGGCTGAATTAAAAATAGTCGATAAAATAAATTTTGGAGATGGTGTATCTCGTTTTGATTTACGGCAAGAAGGTGCAGCTCATTTTCACCACCATCTTGTTTGTATTGAATGTGGAGCTGTTGATGAGATACAAGAAGATTTATTAGGTGATGTCGAAGAGGTTGTTGAACGTGATTGGAATTTTAAAATAAAAGATCATCGTCTAACGTTTCATGGAATTTGTCATCGTTGCCATGATAAAGAAAAAATAGAAGAGAACTAACAGTAAAAAGCGCCCGCTGGATGTTGAGTCTAGTGGGTGCTTTTGTCTGTGTTTAATATAGAAGGTAAACTTAATTTTATTGTAATGCGTATGGATTAATAGGTATATTCCATATGGTTTTTGGCATAGCTTGTAAAAAGGGGAATCGTACAAGAAGTCATAAGCGGAGGTATGTCCCATGAAATCTTGGTTTCGTTTAGTTATACAAACAATAAAAGTGTTTCTCTTATTTATGGGATGCACACTTCTCTTTTATTATGGTATTCTATGGGTGAGTCAAGAATATGAGAGTTATCATCGCTATGATGAGCCTCAAGGGAAAGCTGTTAAGGTTTTCCAGATGGAACAAGATGGAGGGGATCCTGTTTCGTGGATTGAACGACTTATGCTGTTCTATCGAGAAGGTGAGTAAGCGGATGACTCATAACTAAGGTGATAGAGATGGAACAAGAAAGAAACGAGTTTCTTCATTACATACAATTGGAACGCAGACTTGCAAAAAATACGGTTCAATCGTATGAACGTGATTTGAAACAGTACGAGCTATATGTAAAAAGTGCCGCAAAGAAGAAAAGTGTTCATGATATTGATCAACCGACGATTGTTGAATATTTGCATTTTTTGAAAGAGCAAGGACGTGCCGATACAACGATTGCTAGAACCATTGCATCAATAAGGGCGTTTCATCAATTTTTGCTTCGAGAAAACTTAGCGAGTTCGGATCCTTCTGTTCATCTGGATATTCCAAAACGTACGAAACGATTGCCGCAAATTTTATCTTTGCAAGAAGTCGAAGCCCTACTTAATGCTCCCTCTGGAAATGATGTGTTCTCAATTAGAAATCGAGCGATGTTGGAAACATTATATGCTACGGGGATGCGTGTGTCAGAGTTAATGAATGTAACGGTTACGAATACGAATCTAACGATGGGGTTTGTTAGATGTATTGGCAAGGCAGAAAAGGAGCGAATTATTCCACTAGGAGGGCAAGCGACGAAAGCTTTACAAAAGTACCTTGAAAGTAGTCGACGAAACCTTATGAAAAACAAACAACATGACGTATTATTTGTTAATCATTTAGGAAGCCCGCTATCTAGACAGGGTTTTTGGAAAATTTTAAAGCAGCTTGCTGCCATTGCTTCTATCGAGAAACCTTTAACCCCGCATACATTGAGACATTCATTTGCAAGCCACTTAGTCGCAAATGGTGCAGATCTTAGAGCGGTTCAAGAGATGCTAGGACATGTAGACATTGCGACGACGCAAATGTATACACAGGTAACGAAAGCAAAAATGAAAGACGTCTATGCTCAGTATCATCCACGAGCATAGAATTTTTATGCTGTGTGAGGTCAGACTTCTGACAACTGAACTTTGTTCAAGTTGACTCAAAAATCGGGCATAGTATGTAATAAAAGGAGGAATTTAGCAGTGAGTAATTATCGTTATGATCGAGTATTTTTAATTGTAATGGACTCCGTTGGAATTGGTGAAGCTCCAGATGCAGCCGAATTTGGTGATGTAGGCTCTCATACACTTAGGTCTATTGCTGAAGTGATGGATGGATTAACGATGCCAAATATGGCGGCACTCGGTCTAAGTCATATTCGAGAAATAAAAGGGATTGAAAAAGTAGACAGTCCACTAGGGCACTATGGGATTATGCAGGAGGCATCAAGCGGGAAAGATACGATGACGGGACATTGGGAACTAATGGGCTTACATATTAAAGAGCCTTTTCGTGTTTTTCCAGATGGATTCCCTAAAGAACTAGTTGAGGAATTGGAGCGTCAATGGGGTAGAAAGATGATTGGGAATAAAGTGGCTTCAGGTACAGAAATTTTAGAAGAACTTGGAGACGAGCATGTGAAAACAGGAAATTTAATCGTCTATACCTCAGCGGATTCTGTTTTGCAAATAGCGGCTCACGAGGATGTCGTTCCGATTGAGGAGTTATATGACATTTGCGAAAAAGCACGTAAGGTTACTCTCGATCCGAAATATATGATTGGTCGTGTAATTGCAAGACCTTTTGTAGGGAAAGCCGGCGAGTGGAAACGAACATCTAATCGTCATGATTATGCGTTAAAGCCTTTTGACCGTACTGTTATGAATGAGCTTGCAGATAACGGGATTGATTCCATTGCACTTGGGAAAATCTCTGACATTTATGATGGAGAAGGTGTAACAAAAGCTGTTCGAACGGTATCTAATGATGATGGCATGGAGAAATTACTTGAGACAATTCGCAAGCCTTTTACTGGGTTATGCTTTATAAATTTAGTAGATTTTGATGCGGTATATGGACATCGCCGTGATCCTATTGGTTATGGAAAAGCATTAGAGCAATTTGATCGCCAACTTAAGCAGGTAATGGAAGAGCTTAAAGAGAATGATTTACTAATCATTACTGCTGACCATGGCAACGATCCGACACATCATGGGACAGATCATACGAGGGAGTTTGTACCATTAATTGTTTACAACAAGAAGCAAACAAGTGCGAAAGACCTTGGGGTGCGTACAACATTTGCTGATGTTGGGGCAACCATTGCTGATAACTTCGGTGTTCCGCTTCCAAAACATGGGGTAAGCTTTTTACACGAACTTTAATTAAGGAGGAAAAATAGTGACTACAATTACAGAAACCGCTTCATATTTACGAGGGAAAATGATCGAAACACCATCTATTGGTTTAATTTTAGGTTCGGGATTAGGTGTATTAGCAGATGAAATTCAAAATCCAGTAAAAGTGCCATATAGTGAAATTCCCAATTTCCCAGTTTCAACGGTAGCTGGCCATGCAGGTCAACTTGTATTTGGAATGCTAGAGGGAAAGCAAGTAGTAGCGATGCAAGGACGTTTTCACTTTTATGAAGGGTATAGCATGAGCGTTGTTACTTTTCCAGTTCGTGTTATGAAAGCACTAGGTGTCGAACAAATTATTGTAACGAATGCAGCAGGTGGTGTGAATGAATCATATGAGCCAGGTAACTTAATGATCATTAAAGATCAAATTAACAACATGGGACAAAATCCATTAATTGGCCCAAATGATGAAGCCTTTGGAGTGCGTTTTCCGGATATGTCTAGTGCCTATTCAGAACGTCTTCGAGAGCTTGCTCGAGATCAAGCAGAAAAACTTACGATTAACGTACAGGAAGGCGTGTATGTAGGAAATACGGGGCCTTCTTATGAAACACCAGCTGAAATTCGTATGCTTCGTACGTTAGGTGCTGACGCTGTTGGGATGTCAACGGTTCCTGAAGTGATAGTTGCCCGCCATGCAGGACTTGAGGTACTTGGTATCTCATGTATTTCCAATATGGCAGCAGGAATATTACCTCAGCCTCTTACACACGATGAAGTTATTGAAACGACAGAAAAAGTAAAATCAGACTTCTTAGCGTTAGTAAAATCCATCGTGAAAGAAATGTAAGAGCAGGAATAGAGAAATAGTAATGGAAAAACAGAGGCGGTTTGAGTAAGTAATCGTATCATCGGTCAAACTGTAACTTTTTTTAGTAGAAGAAAAAAGGATGTGACACAGATGCGAATGGTAGACCTTATTGAGAAGAAACGAGACGGTCATGAATTAACGAAAGAGGAGATTTACTTTGCTATTGAAGGCTACACAAAGGGGGAGATTCCAGACTATCAAATGTCTGCTCTTGCAATGGCAATCTTCTTTCAAGACATGACAACAAACGAACGGGCGGAATTAACCATGGCGATGGTGCAGTCTGGTGATCAAATTGACTTATCTGCTATAGAAGGGGTGAAAGTAGATAAGCATTCCACTGGGGGAGTGGGCGATAAAACGACAATCGCTTTGGCCCCACTTGTTGCGGCTGTTGGTGTTCCTGTCGCTAAAATGTCGGGGCGTGGCTTAGGGCATACTGGTGGGACAATTGATAAGCTTGAAGCCATTCCAGGATTTAGTGTCGAGATAACAACTCAACAATTCACTGAATTAGTTAATAAAAATAAGCTCTCTGTTGTCGGCCAAACAGGTAATTTAACACCAGCGGATAAAAAGTTATATTCTCTAAGGGATGTAACAGCAACGGTCAACTCGATCCCTCTTATAGCTAGTTCGATTATGAGTAAAAAAATTGCTTCAGGAGCTGATGCAATTGTACTTGATGTGAAAACAGGTTCCGGCGCATTTATGAAACAATTGGATCAATCAAAACAACTAGCACAGGCAATGGTCGAAATTGGAAATAGCCTTGGTCGTGAAACGATGGCGATTATCTCTGATATGAATCAGCCTCTTGGGTATACGATTGGAAATGCACTAGAAGTAAAAGAAGCCATTGAGATGCTTCGTGGTGGTGGACCAGATGATTTACGCGAGTTATGTTTAACGCTTGGAAGCCAAATGGTTTTTCTAGCAAAAAAAGCAGCGTCTATTAAAGAAGCACGTCAACAACTTGAGAATGCTATTGCAGATGGAACGGCACTTGAAGCATTAAAAGTGTTTATCGAAGCACAAAATGGAGCGCCTTCTGTAGTAGATCATCCTGAGACCCTTCCCGAAGCTAGCTACAAAGTAGAAGTGCTAGCAAAACAAGCTGGAACTGTTTCAGCCATTGTAGCAGATAAAATCGGTACTGCTGCGATGTTACTCGGAGCAGGTCGGGCAACGAAAGATTCAGAAATTGATTTAGCGGTAGGTATTGTTTTACATAAAAAAATCGGTGATATTGTTCGAGCAGGGGAAGCAATCGCGACGTTACATGCGAATCAAGAGAATGTAAGGAATGTCATGGAAATGGTGCATGCTGCGTATTCTTTTACGGACGGACCGGTCGCTAAACCAACGCTTATCTATGATGAGATTCATTGATGAATTTTAGAAGAGCAGGCTCTATGGGGTCTGCTTTTTTGTGTGCGCCAGGCATGGCGACTATCTAGGTGGTGAAAGTCCACTGTGGAGGTACACATCAACTAACCACTA